>JBDNFZ010000354.1:0-9981 GCA_041689555.1 Opitutaceae bacterium
CGCCCAACCTCGTCCCCGATCCCGCCCAGCAACGCGCCGTCGTCGAGTTCCTTTTGCGCCGCAACCAGCCGCCCTCACTCGGTGGCGGTCGCACCGGCGCGAGCGATGACCCGAAATACGTCTTCGACGGCTTCGGTTTCCTCAACGACCACGAAGGCCACCCCGGCATCAAGCCGCCCTGGGGCCTGCTCAACTGCTACGACCTTAACACCGGGAAAATTCTCTGGCGCACACCCCTCGGCGAGGTCCCGGGTCTCGCCGGCCCCGGCGCGCCGAAGACCGGGGCCCACAACCTCGGCGGTGCCAGCGTCACCGCCGGCGGCCTCGTCTTTGTCGCCGGCACCGCCGACGAAAAACTCCGCGCCTTCGACGCCGACACCGGCGCCGAACTCTGGTCGGCAAAACTTCCCTTCGCCGGCACCGCCGCCCCGATGATCTACGAGGTCGCCGGCCGGCAATACGTGGTGATCACCGCCACCGGCGGCGGCCGCGTCGGCGGCGCCTCCGGCCCCGGCGACGCCTACGTCGCCTTCGCCCTCAAGCGCTGACGTTTCCCTTTCCGACTCTCCTCCGACTGTAGCACCGACCGCCGGTCGGTGCCCCAAAGCTCGGCAAACGTAAACCGTCCCCTGTCCGCGAGACTGACGAAACGCTGCTTCTCTTCCATGGGTTTGCTTGGCTCCAGGACCTAGCCTGAAGCGCAACCCATGGCCCCGGTCGAAGTGTTACCTCTGTCCCCAGATCATTCCATTCAAGCCCGCCCCGTTTTCAAGGCCCCGGGATTGCATTCGGGCCCGGGCCGCTCTCTGGTGGAACGACCTCAATCATCCCTTCCATGCCTCTTCATTTCGTGCGCCATTTGTCCCGTTTTGTTTTAGCCGCCGTTCTTCCCACGATCCTCCCCGCCGCACCCGCGGCTCCGGCCGCCCCGCCCGAGGCGGCGCTCGCCGACCTGCGCTCGGCGCTCATTCCGAAACGCGAGGTCGCCGCCGACACGTTCCTGAAGGCCCACCCGTCGTGGGACGGTCGCGGGGTGACGATCGCGATCTTCGACACCGGCGTCGATCCGGCCGCCGCCGGCCTCGCGGTCACGACGACCGGCGAGCGCAAGATCGTCGATATCGTCGACGCTTCCGGTTCCGGCGATGTCGACACGACCACGCGCCGCAAACCCACCGCCGACGGCACGCTCAAAGGCCTCACCGGCCGCTCGCTCACCTTGCCCGCAGGCGTCAAAAATCCCTCCGGCGAATTCCATCTCGGACTCAAGCCCGCCGCCGAACTGTTCTACGGCGATGTGCTCAAGCGGATCACCGATCGCCGCGCCGCCGAGCGCGCCGCCGCCGCCTCGCGCCACCGGGCCGAGCGCGCGCGCGCTGCCGAAGCCGCCGCGCTCAAGGCCGCGAAAGCCAAGGCGGCCGACGACCGCACCCGCCCGGAACGCGATCTCGTCGCCCGGCACGCGGCGCTCACCGCCCTCGAAGACGGCAAAGCCGCCGACGATGCCGGCGCGGTTTACGACTGCGTGGTATGGAACGACGGCACCGACTGGCGCGTCGTCGTCGACACCGACGAGGACGGCGACCTGCGCGACGAGAAGACCCTCCGGCCTTTCGGCGTCGCGGGCGACTACGGCACGTTCGGCGACCTCACCTACGCCACCTTCGGCGTGCAGGTCTACGAAGGCGGCGACCTCCTCTCGGTCGTCACCGTGGGCGGCACGCACGGCACCCACGTGGCCTCGATCGCCACGGGACATTTTCCCAACGACCGCGGCCGCGACGGCATCGCGCCGGGCGCGCGCATTCTCTCGATCAAGATCGGCGACATCCGCACAGGCGGCAGCTCCTACGGCACGAGCGAACTCCGCGCCCTCGCGACGGCGGCGCGGCACCGCGTCGATCTCGTGAACGCGAGCTGGGGCGGCCGTTCGCTGTATCAGGACGGCAGGAATCGCAACAGCCGCACCTACGACCTGCTCGTCGAGCGCTACGACATTCTCGCCGTGCTCTCGGCCGGCAACAACGGTCCCGCGCTCGGCACCGCCGGCTCCGCGGGCGGCGAAGCGAGCCGCGTGCTCGGCGTTGGCGCGTGGCTTTCGCCCGAGATGAGCCGCGTGCTCTACAACACCCTCGAGCGCAGCCCCGAGACCGCGCTGCAGTTCACCAGCCGCGGTCCGACCAAGGACGGCGACTTCGGCGTCGACGTGATGGCCCCGGGCGCCGCCTACGCGTCGATCTCCGCCGAGGCGCAGCGCGGCGCGGATATGTTCAACGGCACCTCGATGGCCGCGCCTTCGGCCAGCGGGGTCGCGGCGCTCGTGCTTAGCGCGGCGAAACAAAGCAAACTCGACGCCTCGCCCGCCCGCCTGCGCGCGGCGCTCGTCGGCGGCGCGCGCGCGTTGCCCGGCGAAGAGCCGATCACCGGCGGCGCCGGCCTCGTCAACGCCCCCGGCGCGTGGGCGCGCCTCCAGGCGCTTCAGGGCGTCGCGGCCTTCGGCGCTTTCTACGATCTCGAAGTCGACGGCGGCACGTTCACCCCCAAAGGCCGCGGCCTGCAGTTGCGCGAGCGGCTCGACGAACCGCGCCGCCGCATCGGCGTGCGCGTCGTGCCGGCCTGGGCCGAGTCGGTCCCGCCCGCGGCGCGTTTCGAATTCGGCCAGGATCTGGTGCTGAAATCCACCGTGCCGTGGATCACGGCGCCCGACTACGTGCACCTCGCCAACGGCCCGCGCCTCCTGAGCCTGATCGTCGACGCGCCGCCCGTCGCGGCGGGCGCGCTGGGCTCCCTCCACGTCGCGCGCGTCGACGCGCATCTCGCCGGCCGCTCCGAGCTCGGCCCGGTGTTCTCGATTCCGGTCACGATCATCCAGCCCGCGCCGCGGAGCGCCTTTGTCGACCGCCGCCTCGAAACCTCGGTCACGCTCAAGCCGGCCGAGACGAAACGCATCTTCGTCGAGCCGCCGCCGGGCGCGGACCGCCTCCGGGTGTGGGTGCAGCACCGCGCCAAAGACAAACTGCCGCGCCGCTTCATCGTGCAGTCGCTCTGCTACACGGCGCAGACGGCCGTCGCCGCCTTCGAAAGCGATCAGAACTTCACGCTTTTTCCCGGCGAGGAGCGCACGTTCGACGTCACCGTCAAACCCGGCGCCGTCACCGAGGTTTCATTTTCGCTCTTTTTCAGCGCCGTCGGCGAGGCGGCGCTCGCCGCGCGCTTCGAGTGGCACGGTGTCGGCGCAGGGACCGCGCCCATCGTGATCGAGCCCGGCACGCCGTGGGGCACGGCGGAGCTCAATCCGTTCGCCGACCGCGACGCGAAGGTGGAAGCGAAGATCGACCGCGCGGTGCACGTGTTTCTCCCCGAGACGACCGCGCCGCTGACCTTCGACGAGCGCGGCGAGCTGCCCGCCTCCGCCCTTACGTCCGGCCCGGTGCGCCTGCCGCTTTTGCGCCAACGCTTCGCCTTCGAGCTGAAAGAGCCGATGACGGCGAGCGTGCTCGGGCCCGAGGACTACGATTTCGGCGAGGCCGTCGGCGGCGGGCGCACGACCATCGTGCACGAGTCGGGCGAGAAACTCTTCGACAGCAACGGCACCGGCGTGCGCGGCACGGGCACGCGCGCGGGCGTCAAGCTGCCGAAGGGCAAGTTCACCGCCGTGCGCGAATTCACTTCGACCGACGCCGACCTGCTGGCGACGACCGCGACCGTGCCGCTCCGTCTGGCCGAGACGCTGAAGACCGCGCGCGCCCTGCCCGTGCGCGCCAGCCTGCGCGACCGCTTCGCCGGCAAAGACGTCACCGAGCTCAAGCTCCGCGGCGGCCGCGAGGAGATCCTTTTCCTCCAGGACAAAGCGATCGACGAACTGGCCAAGCACGAGCCCAAGCCCGCGTATTTCTCGGGCGAACTCGTGCTGAAAGACCAGGAAGCCCGCGACCTCGCGAAGCAGCCGATCGTGTATTTCGCCGGCCCTTCGCCGGCCAAAACCATCAACGCCGAACCGAAGGCCAAGCCCGCAAAAGACGACCGCGGCGAAACGGAAAAACTCGCCGACGCGCTCTACGACACCCGCCTCGCCTTCGTGCGCGACCAGCGCGGCACAACCGACGACGCGGTGCGTGCCCGCCGCGCCGAAGTGCTCGCCGCCCTGCGGACCGAGCGGCCGGCCGACGGCGCGCCGGTCTTCGAGCAAGCGCTCGACGCCGCGCTCGTCGCCGGTCTGGCCGGCGATTTCTGGCCCAAGGCCAAGCCAGCCGGCGGCGACGACACGAAGAAAAAGGACGAAGAGGCGCCCGCCGCGCCCGCCGCCGATGCCTCCGCCGCCGATCCGGCGCCGGTCCTCGCGCTGCTCGACGAAGCGCGCACGCTCGCCGCGCCCGAAGCGGTCGCCCAATACTTCGGCGCCCCTCCCGCAGCGGTGCCCGGCGATCTCGCCGCGCGGCCCGCGGCCGAGCGCGAGAAGAAGCGCCTGACCGCCCAACGCGAACTCCTCGCCCGGATCGCGCGCCTGCGCAGCGACGTGCTGCGCGCCGCGAAACAATCCGACGCCGCGTGGACCGCCTTCGCCGAGATCAAACGCTGGGAGCCCGAACCCGACAAACAGACCCGCGCCCTCGAAGCCGCGCTCTGCGAACAGGCGGGACTGCTCGGCCTCGCGCTCGACGCGCTCAACGCCCGCCTCAAAGACGACCCGCTGGACCGCAAGCTCGTCACGCAGCGCGCCGCGCTCTACGAAAAACTCGGCTGGGCCGACTTCGCCGCTAACGAACGTCTGCGCCTCGCCGTGCAGGCGCAGCACCGGAAGAGCGTCGACGCGCAGTGAGGTGCGCTTGAACTGCGGTCGAAGCGGGTTGTTTTAAACCCCGTTGTTACGGGCTTTTTTCCCCCTTCGCTACCGGCTCGGGCACTTTTGGCACGGGATCGGATTCAATGTAGTTCTCCACCTGCTGCCCGGCATAGATCGGCTTACCCGCAGGATCGAAGCGCTAAATGATTTGCCGCGCACGGGTATCGACCCGCTCGGTGCTTTCGCCGGTCAACGATCGCTTTGGCCGCACGAAGGGCTCCACGCGCACAAATTCCAGAGCCACGCTGATTACCGGGTTGCCACGCAAAAAAGCGATGGCCTTACGATCCGGCAAAAACCGCCACGCGGCGTTTTCATAATATCAACCCGCACATGCAGAGGGTTGAGGTTTTTTCTCGGCTTTGGCGGCATCGAGCAATGCCTTTGCCCTGAACTTGACGGACACAACGCGATCTTTGCGCCTTGGATGCTCGCAGGGCTGAGAACCGACGACGCGTCCAAATTCAGCGAGGGCGTGGGCTGTAGCCGACCGGGCGAGTCGGCCGGCATCGGGCCGCAATCACCTACGTCTTGTCATTCGCATCGCCTCTTGGGACGACGAGCCGCGCCAGCTCCAGCAGGAGCGTTTCCAACTGGCGGTAGTAGTCCGCCTCGCCGAGCCCGGCCTTGGCCTCGCGCAGCGCCTCCACCGCCCGCTCCAGCTCGTCCCGCCGGGTCCGTTGCTCCGGCGTCAGGCGTTGCTCGTCTCCGTTGGGCACGAGGTGAAACTGCCTCGCGCGCGTGCCGTCCAGCGTCGCGCCATCTCTGGCTTTCTTGGTCGCGCGCGTGCCGCGGAACCACTCCAGCGGCGTCCCGAGACCGTCGCCGTTGTCGTCGAGCAGCGCGTGCTCGGTCGCCAGCCGGCCCTCGTTTTTATAAAATTCCCTCACCCTCGCCGACGCGCTCAAGCAGGCTTCCAGCAGCGAGGTTTGCCCGTCCTGATCCAGATCGGTGCGTTCCTCGCCCATCGCCTCGGCCAGAAAACCGCCAAAGCGCGTGACGTTTTGCTCGTTGCCCGTGCGCGTCGCCGTCACCACCACCCGGTTAGGCCCCGCGAGTTTCCCGATGAACGGCGCGCTGGCCGAGGCCGTGTTGATCACCACCAAGGGTCGCCGACATTCCTTCAGCCAAAGCGCCAGTTCGCCTGCGGTCAGATCCGGCCCGCGCAAATTGAACTTCGCCTCCTTGCCATCGAACGTCCCGTGTCCGATCAGCACCACCCACAATTCCCCCGCGCCGCCGGTCAGCTCCGCCGCGAGGGCGCGCTGGAGTTGGTCGTGATCCGCGAAGTTCCCCCCTCCGCCCGCCGCCTCCCTGCCGATCGTAATGCCCTTTGCACCCGCCCGGGCGATCGCGGCCTCCCACCGGCGCACCTGCTCGGCAAAGCCGGGTTCGTAGTCCGCCTCGCCGGCCGCGCCCGCGACGAGCACCACCGTCGCCCGCTCCGGAGCCGGGGACTCCGCGGCACCCAACGACGAGGCCAGCAGCAAACCTGCACCGAGCGCGAGCGTCCTCATGGCAGTCCTTTCCAACGGCGCAGGCCCCACTCGCCCGCGAGGCACGCCAGCGCCAACAAAAACATCACCGGCGTCTGCCAGAGCGGATTCAAGGCCGTCTCCATCACCGGTGCCTTCCGCGCCGGCAACCCGCGCGTAAATTTCTCCAGCGCCTCCGCCGCGACGATCTCGCCGCCGGTCTGCCGCGCGATCGTTTCCAACAGCGCGCGATTCGGGGTAAGCGAACGAAACTCCTCCGCCGCCAGATCCGTGCTCCAGCCGGCTTCCGCCCGCGCCACTTCCGCGCCGGCGGCGTTGGCGATCTTGGCCGTCGCGCGATACCCGCCCGTCTGCCTCGGCACATATGTGGCCCGGTAGAGCCCCGGTTCCTCGGCGCTCGCTTCGGCTTGCAAGCGGATCGCCGGCGAACTCACGGCGGCGCCCGCCCCAAAAGTCACGGTCTCGACTTCGACCGTGACCGTCGCGTCGTCCATCGGCCGATAGGTCTCGGTCCGCGCCCGCACCTGCAGCTCGACGGCGCCGTTCGCATCGCCCGCCAGCGGCTGGGCGGTCATCTCCGCGCGACGCGGCACGTCGGCCACGAGCCAGCGCATGAGCTGCCGCCACGCCTTGCCCATGTCGGCGTTGGCCTCGGCGTCCTTCATGCCCCAGCGCCACACGTCGCCCACCATGAGCGCGGCGCTGCGCCCACGGCCGAACCGTTGCACGGCCAGAGCCGGAATCTCCGCGCCCTGCTCGTCCCGCACCGCCGCGATCACACTCGCCCCGGGCTTCAACCCCCGCACGCGGTTCACGACCTGAAAGCCCGGCATCGTCTCCAGCCGCGTGCGTTCCTCCGCCTCCGTGTCGCGCAACCGCGCCCAAGCCTGCAACCAGCCTTCGCGCGCGAGCTCAAACTTCAACGGCCCGTGCGGTGTCTGTTCGCTCGGGCGGTCCAGATAAACGGGCAACAGGTCGCCCACCGGCGTGCGCGCGTAGTTGCCTTCTTGAAACGACTCCATCCCGCCGAGCATCAGAAATCCGCCCCCGCGCTCGGACACAAACCGCTGCAATACCTGCGCCTGCTCCGGCGCAAAAAACTCGCTCTCCAAATCGTCGAGCACGACCGCGTCGAAACCGTAGAGCTCCTCGGCGGTGCGCGGGAAGCCGGCGCGCAGTTCCGTCTCGTCGCGGGTGTTGAGCCGGACGAGCACCGGCTGATCGAAGCGCTGGACCTCCTCGGCCGCCTGGTTGCCGAAGCCGCGAAACAGCGGGTTGCCCGTCTCGCCCGCGCGCCCGCGGAAATCGAACTTCGGCTCGCGCTTCGCCACGCGGATCAACGCCGTCAGTTGCAACTGTTCGTCGCTCTCGACCGCGCGGTTGAGAAACTTGTATTCCCAGTTCGGCCGGCCCGCCACGTAGAGAATCCGGTAGGGTCCCCGCCCCCGGTCCACGGCCAGCACGCGGCGGTTGTTCGCCGGCGTCGCCTCTTCGACGGCCGGCCCGACCCCGCCGCGCGGCGCCACGCTCACTTCATAAAACGAGAGCCCCTTCTGCTCGGGCTTGACCCGAAAGCGAAACGCCAGCGTCGCACCGTCCTTCGTGGCCGTGAGCGTCTGCTCCTGCACGAGTTTGCCCGAGCGATCCGTGAGCCGCACGACGACCGGCTCGTCGCGAAACCCCGCGGCCGCGACCTCCGCCTGGATCGCGACCGGCGCGTCCTCGAACGCCGTTTGGCTCACCGTCACCTGCTGCACGGAGAGATCGCGGGCGGGCTCATGGCGACCGATCACGACGGGGTAAATCGGCGGCAAATCCGTGAGATCCGGGATCTGCCCGTCGCGCAGGTCGGTCGCGTTGCCATCGGTGAGCAACACGATCCCCGCCAGCGGCCGACCTTGAAACCGCTGCTGCAACGTGCGCAGCGCCGCACCGAGACCCGTGGCCCGCCCGTCGAAAACCAGCTCGCGGAAATCCGCGGTCGCCTGCAACCGGGTGTCGAAGACGTAGCGCCGCACCTCGAAATTGTCCGCGAGCGTCGCCTGCCAGTCGCCCGCCCTCGGGGCGAGCAGGGCCTGCAGCGCCTGACCGCGCGTGGTCGTTTCGCCGCGGTCTTTGATTTGCAGCCCCTGGCTGTTGTCGGCCACGACGGCGAAAAGATTGGCGCCCGGCCGCGCCCGCTGCGATGTCCACAACGGCTCCAAGAGACACAACGCGAGCGCCGCGAAGCCCGCGATCTTGAGGCCGAGGCACAGCCAGCGCAGCGGTCCCAAATCTCCCGCCGGCCGGTAGCTCCACGCCGCGACGACGGCGGCGATCGCGACCAAAGCCGCCACCGGCCAGAGCCACTGCCACCCGGAAAATACGAGCGCCGCGAGCATCATACGGCCACCCCCGGGATTGCGGCAGGCGGGCTTGATCGACGGGTGCTGCTATGCGCCGGGGGTATCATTTGTCCTTCCCCAATTCTTCATAGTAACGGCGCACCGGTTCCGAAAATCTCGCCGGCACCGGATCGCGGTCGATCGGCACGAGCGACTCCTTCGGATCGCGTCGCGCCAACTCTTCGCCGAGGCGCGCCCGCACCTCGATCAGCGGCTTCAGGATCTGCAAACGCACAACCGCCCAGTCCGGCTTCTTCAGGTCGCGCTTGAAATCCTGCCGCATCAGCCGCGCCCGCTCGCGCGCATTCGCGACGGCGTCACGCAAGGCCGGCGTGTCGATCAACTCCTCCACATCGCGCAACCGGTCCGACCAGCCGGCAAAATCCCCGCCGACGATCGGCCCACCCCGGTCCCCGCCGTAATTTCCCGGCTGCAGGTCCGTGCCCAGAACTTCGTCGAGTTGGAATCCGCCCCGCGATTTGCCCGGGGTAGTCTCGGTGCCGCCGGCCAAAGCCCCGCCTCGCCCGCCGCGTTGGTTTTGTTCGCCGCTCCCGGGACCCTCGCCCGGCCGCGCCGGTGCGCCGGGATTCGCATCGGGCGTGCCGTCCGGCGCGCCGCCCGGTGCGCCGCCCGGTGCGCCGCCCGGTGCGCCGCCCGGAATCGCCTGCGGCTTGCCTTCGCCGTTCGCCGCAGGCGCACCGGACTCGGCCTGCGCGAGCTCCCGGCCCAACTGCTCGGTCACCTTGTCGAGTTCCGACTGCGCGAGTTTGAGCGCTTCGGCATCGTCGCCGAGCACGTCGTCAACCGCGCGCTCGACGCCGCGACGCAGCTCGTCGACTCCGGCCGTCGCCCGTCGCACGGCCTGGCCGGCCTGCGGCAGATAACCCTGGCGCAGGAGCTCCGATGTCGCCTCCAACGCCTTGCCACCGCCCTCGCGCTCCGCCGTCTGCTGCAACCGCTCGTTGAGGGTGCGGGTCAACATCCGCTGCTCGAGCAACTCCTGCCGCAGGTCCTTCACCGCCTTGGCGTCGTCCTGCGCGATCTTCCGCACGGTGTCGTAGAGCCGGCGAGAGAGCAGCGGCTCGCTGCCCTCCGCCTGTTGCGACACTTGCGTCGCCCGCTCGACGAGGTCGGTCATCCGCTTTTGCTGCTCCGTCAACCGGTCCACCGCCGCCTTACGCTCCGGCTCGTCGTCGAGTTTCTTGCGCTTCGGGTCGTCCAGTTCGGCGATCCGGGCGCCCGCCTCGGCCTGCGCCCG
>JBDNFZ010000355.1:0-1987 GCA_041689555.1 Opitutaceae bacterium
CGCCGTGCGCCGGGTCCTCTACATGGCCGCCCTAAGCGCCAGCCAGCACAACCGCATCCTGCGCGAGCACTACCAGTCTCTCATCGCACGCGGCAAACCCGCCAAACTCGCCCTCACCGCCATCATGCGCAAACTCATCGTTCTGCTCAACCGCCTCCTCGCCGACCCGCATTTTGTCCTTGCGCAATAAGACCGTTGCTCCGGGCCCCGGGAGATTGCCGGCACCGCCGGCGCAAAGTGGTGGTAGGACTCGGATTCGAACCGAGGAAGGCGTAAGCCGGCGGATTTACAGTCCGCCCTCGTTGGCCACTTGAGTATCCTACCATTAGGGGAACGCGGAAGCTCTCGATTGAACCCGCTGAGTTCAAGTTATTTTTCAGCCGATTCTTGCCACGTCCGCCCCGCCGTCTTTTCTCGGTCCCGTCATGCCGGGCCCGCTGTTCGAACGCCTTTTCCAATGGCCCGTCCACGGGCTCGTGCTCGAGGTCTTTTATCTCGGGGGTTTCGTCCTCGCGGTGTTTTCCGTCGCCCGCTTGGTGAGCGAAAAACGCGCCTCCGCCAACACCTTTGCCTGGCTCCTCGGCATCGTCCTCATCCCTTGGGTCTGCGTCCCGCTTTATCTGATGTTCGGCGGGCGCGAGCTCTGCCAACTCGCCCGGCGTAAAACCCGGATCATGCCGATTCTTCCTCCGGCCGCCTCAAGCCCTTCGGCTTATTCGTCCCATCCCGTTGCCCGAACAGTCGTCGCCTCCGGCGCCTACCCCGTTTGGCGGCAAATCCCTTCGCCTGCTTCCGACGGGCGAAGCTGAGTTCGGCGAACTCGGGCGCCAGATCCTATCTGCCCGGCACACCATCCACACCGCCTTCATCCTCGGTCACGATCCGACCGGCCGTCGCCTCGTGCAACTCCTCGCCGACCGCGCAAGCGCGGGCTTCAAGGTTCGCATCCGCATCGACCGGCTCGGCTGCCTTAACGCCAGTCGCGGATTCGTCGACCCGGTTCGCGCGGCGGGGGGCGAGGTCGGCCGCTTCATGCCCGTGCTCCCCTTTACTTCGCGCGGGTCCGCCAATCTCCGCAACCATCGCAAACTCGCGCTCTTCGACGGTCAGACCGCCTTGGTCGGCGGACGCAACCTCGCCGCCGAATACCTCGGGCCCGATCCCAACCGCAAACGTTGGGCCGATTTCGGCACCGTGCTTTCCGGGCCCGCCGTCGCCTTGCTTGGGAAAATTTTTATCGCCGACTGGTGCTTCGCCACCGGCCAGACGCCCGCCGCATTGCACCGCGAAATCCCTCCGGCCGTCACCTGCGGTTCCAGCGATCTTCAAGTGATCACCAGCGGGCCCGACGTGCCCGGCGACCCGCTTTACGAGGGAATTATCTCGATGATTAAGGAGGCCGGGCGCCGCTTGCGGATCGTGACGCCTTGCTTTCTGCCGGACGACGTCTTGCTCCGCTCGCTCGTCGTCAAAGCCCGCGCCGGTTGCGAGGTAACCCTGATTCTCCCCGCCAAGGCCAACCACCCGATCACCGACTACGCCCGCCGCCACTACGTCCGCGAACTCCAGCGGGCCGGCGGCAAGGTCCTCCTCTTTCGCCCGACGATGCTCCATGCCAAAGCCATCATCGTCGACGACACCGTCGCGCTCTTCGGATCGGCCAACTTCGACCTTCGCAGTCTGTTTGTAAATTTCGCACTCGGGGTGCTCGCCCGCTTGCCCGCCGACTTCGACGTCATGGCCACATGGGCCGACGACCTCGCGGCGCGCTGCCACGAGGCCAAACCCGAACCGCGCCGTCGCCGCAAACTGTTCGGCAATATCGCCGAGGACCTCAGCCGCCTGCTCGCTCCGCTGCTCTAGCTGGCGGGAATTCGCCGCGCCTCAACTGCGCGACAACTTGTATTCCACCGCGTCCCGCAGGGCTTCCCAGCTGGCGTCGATGATATTGTCGCTTACGCCTACCGTGCCCCACACCTCCCGGCCG
>JBDNFZ010000356.1:0-1694 GCA_041689555.1 Opitutaceae bacterium
CAACATTAAGCACTTTCTCGAACAGAAGAAAATTTTTACCGATAGTGCGCAGGCCCGCTCCGATCACAATGCAGTCATAATGTCTTTGTTGTAGCGTTGAGCGAATCACGGACTCCGCAGTTTCTCCAAAATCAGTAAGGCACAAGCTTGCGTCGTATCCCATAGCGTTCAGTGCGGCAATATCCTTATCCAGTCCACCCTGCACCTTCGCAGCCGTCATTCCGGGGTATGCCGCATAAGCCGGATCGGCAAAATTGATAAGCTTCGGTTGCAGCCCGACGGACAAGACAGATTTTTTAGAAGTCATAGTTTTGCTATTTTTCATATTTTTATCAGCTCCATAAAGCGGTAGTCCGATGATCCCGACGCCAAGGGTCGCGGATATTTTTAAAAGGTTACGTCGAGTCATTTCGCGGATGTTTTTTAACGGTCGTTGAATTTCTTTTCCTTCCGAAAATTTCGTTAGTTTTAATTATCGATAAGGGAAGGATGAAAAGTTATGAAATCAAACTCCCTTCGTCCCCAGTGGGAAAATTGATGCTAAAACCCTCGGGCGTTCAGTATAAGGTAGTCTTCGCCGGCAAACGGCGAGAGCGGTGAACAAATTCGACTGGTCGAAGAGGTTTTCGACGTTGGCCATCACATCTGGAGACGCGCCTTCGGCCCACTCGCTTTCAATTAGGAAACTTTTCAGGGCTCGGTCCGGGGGGATAAATGAAACTGATGTCAGCGTGCCGAAATATTTGGGAAAATCCGACGATCGAGTTTGAGCGTGGGAGGCGGGTGACGGCAACACGTCGGTCTTGCGGTAGCTCCGGGTAAGCCGAACGCGACCGGGCGGCGCCGAGTGCGGCCGCCAAGCGGGCCGCTGCGAGCGAGGCGCCTGCCCGCCGAGAACGACGACGGCGAAGGCGGCGGCTTGCCACGGTGCGGGCGATGGGTTCGCTGGACGCCTTCCGATGAAGCCTGCCCCTTCTCTTGTCGCGCCGCGGCTCGCGCCAATACTCCCGGAGCATCACGACGCGGTCGCGCGGTTGCTGCACGTGTCGCTGGTCTCGTGGTATCAGAGCCGACTGGGACAGGGCGCGCGGTTTGGCGGGCGGGCGGAGCCCTTTCGGATTTTCCCCGACGTCTATGCGGCGCTCGATCCGGGCGAGGGCGTGGGGGCTTGGGATGGGGAAAGCGGCGAGCTGTGGGGCGTCTGTTTCGTGCATCCGCGGCCGACGCACGTCGCGATCGGGATCGTGGCGACCGCGCCGGGCGCGCAGGGTCGCGGCATCGCGCGCGCGATGCTGGAGCCGGCGCTGCGGAGGGCGCGGGCGGAGGGCAAGCCGGTGCGGCTCGTCTCGAGCGCGCTCAACCTCGACTCGTTCTCGCTCTACACGCGGTTGGGCTTTGTGCCGCATACGCTTTATCAGGATCTCGTGCTGAACGTGCCGGTGGCGGGCCTCGCGGGACCGGCCCCGGTGGGCGCGGCCCGGGTGCGCGCGGCGCGGGCCGACGAAGCGCGGCGGCTCGCTGATTTCGAGCACGCGTGGCGCGGCGTGCGGCGGGAGAAAGACTATGAGTTCTTTCTGAGCAACCGGGTCGGCGCGTGGAAGGTTTGGGTGCTGGACGACGCGGGCGCGCCCGAGGGCGAACCGGCGGGGTTTCTGGTGGCGAGCCACGATCCGGCGTGCGTGATGCTCGGGCCC
>JBDNFZ010000357.1:0-2847 GCA_041689555.1 Opitutaceae bacterium
CGCGCCGCCGATCACGTCATCGAGATCGGCCCCGAGCCCGGCACCCGCGGCGGCCACGTCGTCTTCCAAGGCGATCTCCCCGCCCTCCTCGCCTCCCCCGCCAGCATCACCGGAGCCTACTTTTCAGGCCGCGAAACCATTCCCACGCCCGCAGCCCGCCGCCCCGTTGACCGCCCGCTTGCGGGAGCTCCGCCTGTGGCGTGGCTCTCCTTCACCCACGCCACCAAGCACAATCTCCGCGCCCTCTCGTTCCGCCTGCCGCTCCAACGCCTCGTCTGCCTCAGCGGTGTCTCCGGCTCCGGCAAATCCACCCTGCTCGACAACGTCATCCATCAGGGCCTCCTCGCGCACAAACTCCAGCTCACCGAAGACCCCGCCGCCATCGAGGCCATCGCCTGCGATCTCCCGTTCTCCGAAATCGTCCTCGTCGACCAGTCCCCGCTCTCCCGCACCCCGCGCTCCAATCCCGCGCTCTACACCGAGGCTTGGGAACTCATCCGCGATCTCTACGCCGCGACCCCGGCCGCGCTCGCCGCCGGCTTCAACGCCTCGTCGTTTTCCTTCAACTCCGGCGAAGGCCGCTGCGACCACTGCCAGGGCCTCGGCTACGAGCGCGTCGAGATGCAGTTCCTCTCCGATGTCTTCGTCCCTTGCCCTGTCTGCGAGAGCCGCCGTTTTAAGCCCGAGGTCCTCGCCATCACCTGGCACGAACGCTCCATCGCCGATCTCCTCGAAACCTCGGTCACCGACGCCCTCGCCCTCTTCGCCGACCACGCCGAAATCCGCACGCGTCTGTTGTGCCTCGATTCCGTCGGCCTCGGTTACCTCACCCTCGGCCAGCCGCTCAACACCCTCAGCGGTGGCGAATCTCAACGCCTCAAACTCGTCCGCTACTTGAGCGCTTTCAGCGCTCCCGGTTCCGAGTTGGTCTTTCCGGGTTCCGAGTTACCGGATCCAAATCTCAAACCCCGTAATCCAAACCCCGCCTTTTCCGACAACCCGAAACCCAAAACCCAAAACTCAAAACCAACGCCGGTTCCTCCGGCGGGAGCCCTGCTCCTGCTGGACGAACCGACGACCGGCCTCCATCGCCACGACGTCAAACGCCTCCTCGCCGTCCTCCACGCCCTCGTCGACGCCGGCCACAGTGTCGTCATCATCGAGCACAATCTCGACGTCCTGAAATCCGCCGACTGGATCCTCGAAGTCGGTCCCGGCGCGGGCGCCGAAGGCGGTCGCATCATCGCCGAAGGCCCGCCCGAAACCATCGTCGCCCGCGAAACCGCCACGACCCCGTTCCTCCTCGCCGCCCTCAAGACTTGTAACCTATTAGGTTACAAACCCAGCGGCCTCCCCGCCGCCGATATTGATGAGGCGCTCCGCCTCGCTGCCGAGGACGCCGCGCCCTACGTCGCGCGCATGAACCCGAAGGTCGTCACCTCGCTCCGTATCGAGGGCGCCCGCGAGAATAACCTGAAGAACCTTTCCCTCTCGATCCCCCTTCGCCAACTCTCCGTCGTCACCGGTGTCTCCGGTTCCGGCAAGAGCACCCTCGCCTTCGACATCGTCTTCGCCGAGGGCCAGCGCCGTTTTATGGAGTCGATGTCGCCCTACGCGCGTCAGTTCGTCGAACAACTCCCGCGACCCGCCCTCGACAGCCTCACCGGCATTCCGCCCACCGTCGCCATCGAGCAGCGGGTCACCCGCGGCTCCCGCAAGTCCACCGTCGCCACCATCACCGAGGTCGCCCAATACCTCCGCCTTCTCTACGCCCGCCTCGGCGTCCAGCACCACCCCGATTCCGACAAACCCGTCACTCCCCTCTCGCCCGGCGCGCTTAAAAAGCTCCTCGCCCGCGTCCTCGCCACGCCCAAAGCCAAAAAGGCCAAACACCTCTACCTTTGCGCTCCGCTCATTCGCGGTCGCAAGGGCCACCACCAGCCCATCGCGACGTGGATCGCCAAACAGGGCTACGCGCTCATGCGCGCCGACGGCCGCCTCACCCGCGTCGATGCCTTCCAAAAACTCGACCGCTACAGGGAGCACGACATCGAGGTCGTCGTCGCCGATCTTGTAGGAGCGGCTTCCCGCCGCGATGCGGACGTCGCCCTCGCCGCCGCCCTCCGCATCGGCAAGGGCTCCTGCTTTCTCCTCACACCGCAAGGCGACATCCTCTCCTGGTTCTCCACCACGCGCACCGACATCGAGACCGGCGAAAGTTTTCCCGAACTCGACCCCAAGCATTTTTCCTTCAACTCCCCGCGCGGCTGGTGTCCCGCCTGCCGCGGCCACGGGCGCATTTTCCCCTGGATGCTCGAGCCCAAGGACGACGACGAGAAGGACGACTCCGCCGCCCGTCTCCGCGAACTCGGCGTCGATTCCCCCGAGGATGTCGCCGACGAGGGTCAACCCTGCCCCGAGTGCCACGGCGAACGCCTGAATCGCACCGCCCGAGCCGTAAAACTGCATTTCCGCACGCCGAAGCAGCCCCCGCTTTCGCTGCCCGCGCTGCTCCGCTGCACGCCCGCGCTTCTCATCTCAAATCTGCGCGCGCTCGAGCTCGACGCCCGCGGCAAGCTCGTCACACAGGACATCGTCCCGCAGATCGCCGAGCGTCTTAAGTTCCTCGCGCAAGTCGGCCTCGGCTACCTCGCCCTCGAACGCCCCACCGACACGCTCTCCGGTGGCGAAGCCCAACGCATCCGCCTCGCCGCGCAGCTCGGCACCAACCTCGCCGGCGTCCTCTACGTCCTCGACGAGCCGAGCATCGGCCTGCACGCCCGCGACAACGACCGCCTCATCGAAACGCTCCTCACCCTTCGCGACAAAGGAAACACCCTTCTCGTC
>JBDNFZ010000358.1:0-4807 GCA_041689555.1 Opitutaceae bacterium
CAAGTGCTTTTCACGGCAAAAATTTCGGAGTCTTGATGGACAGCGGAAAGAGAGGTCGGATTTTTTTAGCCACAAAGAACACGAAGGGGTAGCGGCTGCGTAAGGACTCCTCGGCGCGCCCGTAGGCGCGACGGGGGCGTGGACGGAGCGGGAGAAACTTTTGTGCCTTCTCGCGGCTAAAAATCCGGCGGCTTTGAGCTACTGCGCGCGTAGTTGGGCAAATTTATTTGCGAGGATCGGCTGCGGACCCGGATGGGGATGCAGGAGCGGAAACCAAGGGAGAAAGATGAAGAGAAAGAGGAAAGAGAAAGAATAGGTGCGGGCGCGTGCGCGGGCGCGTGCGCGGGCGCGGGCGCGGGTCGCAAATGAATTTGCTCCTACGGTGGAGGCGCGGATTACGCCAGACAGGCTTTGAAGGCTTCCGTGAGGGCGGGGCGGTCGAGGTTTTTGCCGATGAAGACAAGGGTGTTGGTCCGGGTCTCGCCGGTCTTCCATTCGCGGTCGAACTTGGCGTCGAAGAGCATGTGCACACCTTGGAAGACGAGGCGCTTGTTGGAGCCTTTCACGGCGAGCACCCCTTTCATGCGGTAGATGTCGCCGCCTTTCACGCGGAGGAGTTCGCTGATCCAATCGTTGAGTTTTTTGCCATCCAGGTCGCCCGGGGTGCTGATGCCGACGCTCGTGACGGCGTCGTTGTGCGTGTGGGCGGCGTGGTAATCCTGCTGCCAGCAGGGCTTGGCGGTCTCGCCCATCACGTGGATGTGGAGCGGGTGTTCGCCGCAGCTCTCGAAGACGAGGTAGAAGCCGGGGGCGGTGAGCTTGAGGGCGAACTTGCCGTTGCCTTCGTTGAGGAGGAGGCGGTGAAGGGTGGCGCCGGGGACGAGGGCGTCGCCTGGATTCAGGCGGGCCTCCCAGTCGGCGAAGACGAGGACGGCGGCGTCGCGCGCGGTGGCGAGGGCGGCTTCTCCGAAGGGGAGGCCGGGGAGATTCGCGGGGTGGACGGAAGCGCCCGCGAGCGGGCTGCCTACGGGCATGACGACGACATCGAGTTCGTTCGGATTGCCGTGGTGATGGTGCGCGTGGTCGTGGCCGTCGCCGTGGTCATGGCCCTCGTGGCCGTCGTGATCGTGCGCGTGGTCGTGGTGGCCGATGACGAATTCGTGGGTGCCGGCGGGGAGGGCGTAGACGCCGGCCCATTCGAAGGGGTATTCTGGTTCGAGGAACTTGGGGTCGACGTCGACGGCGCGGCCGAGGTTGAAGCCGCCGACGTCGAGGACGGCGGCGAGGGGAACGTCGCAGTTTTGCGCGCGGTGGATCTTCGCGACGGCGTTGATGGCGCGGATGCGGACCTCGAGCGCGTCGAGATCGGCGGGCGCGACGAGGTCGGTTTTGTTGAGGATGATGACGTCGGCGAAGGCGAGTTGCTTCACGGATTCGTCGTCGGTGCCGAGGTGTTGGAGGATGTGTTTCGCGTCGACGACGGTGACGATGGCGTCGAGGCGGAAGTTGGCCTTCATCTCGTCGTCGGTGAAAAACGTCTGGGCGACGGGGCCGGGATTGGCGAGGCCGGTGGTTTCGATGAGGATGCCGTCGAGCCGGTCCTTGCGCTTCATGAGGCGGCCGAGGATGCGGATGAGATCGCCGCGGACGGTGCAGCAGATGCAGCCGTTGTTCATCTCGAAGAGTTCCTCCTCGGATCGGATGACGAGCTGGTTGTCCACGCCGACCTCGCCGAACTCATTCTCGATGACGGCGAGTTTCTTGCCGTGCTGCTCGGTGAGGATGCGGTTGAGGAGCGTGGTTTTGCCGGCGCCGAGGAAGCCGGTGAGGACGGTGACGGGGATCATTTTGGAGAGTTAAGAGCTGAGAATTGGGAGTTGAGAGCTGAGAGTCGGGCAGCGCGGGGCGGAAGGCAAATGCGGGGATGCGTGCCGGAAAAATGTGGTGTTGGCATCGGGGTTCGGTGGAATCGCCGTTAACTTTATGGGCAAATCAAATAAGCGGAGGGCGTGTCCGGCGGCGGGCCGGGAGATTTCGTCGGCGGAGTGCGGCGAAAGCCGACAGAGCGGTTACGCGTGTCCGCCGGAGTGCGTGCACAATCCGTTCGCGGCGGTGAATTACACCCGGTTGCTGGAGATCGAGGATGTGCTCGACCGGAAACTGGTGCTGAGGCTGCGGGGCGAGACCCCGGATGCGGGCCCGATCGACCGGGGGTTGCGGGAGGCAATCGCGTCGAAGTCGGGGCACGCGCAGCATGCGTTTTTCTCGTGGCAATTTTTCTTCGCGCGCGATGGGGCGGGGCTGACGTGCGTCGAGCGGTGGGAGCGGGCGGGGTTTCCCGGGTTGAGCAACGACGAACGGGTGCTGGTGCGCGCCAAGGGGCGGGTGCAGGTGCGGCTGGTGGAGATCCGGGCCGTGTTGGACGAGCAGCGGGTGCGGGTGGCGGACCTGCTGACGCCGGGGGAGCCGGCGTTTGTGATTGTGGACCGCAGCCTGGCGGCGCGGGCCTGCCGGTGCGACACGCTCGTCGCCTGGTGTTACCCGTTGCCGCATTTCGGGCGGCTGGCGGGCACGGCGATTTCGGTGCCGGCGATGGGAAAATTTTCGCCGGAGGAAATCATGGGCGAGCTCTCGCGGCATCTCGGGATGCCGGCGGACGAGGCGGGCGCGGGGCGTTGGCGGGCGGAGCAATTTGTGCGGATCGACGAGGCGTTGACGGCGACGGCGCACGAACGCCGACGGGCGATGTTGCGCGGCATCGATGCGCAGTGGGGCGTGGCGGACTACGGGGCGACGGGGCCGGCGGAGGCGGGGCGGAAGCGGCTCGAGGGCGAAGCGGCGGTGGCACCGGACGAGCCGAACGACGAGGACCGGCGCGCGGGGTTTGTGGAGGCGTGGGTTTGGTTCGACGAGGCGGCGGCGGGGACGCCGGGGAGCGCGACGGCGGGCGGCCGGGTTGTCCTCGGGACGGTGTTGCGCGGCGACGGGAAATGGCGGCTGCAAGGGATGGGGATGGAGAAACTGGCGCGCCTGCGGGCGGCGTTCGAGGCGCGGATGGGCGCGCGGGTGCGGTTCACGGGGGAGCGGCGCGACGACATCGGGGAGCAGATGGCGTTGAAGGAACCGGCGGGCGACGCGGCGCTGGTGCCGCCGCGCTTGCTGGAGGAGCCGGAAAAAATACTGCTGTTTACCTCCCGGGTGGACCGGCCACCGGTGGCACTCTCCCCGGAGCAGATGATGGCGGGAGCGCGCGGCGAGGAATTACGGCGGTTTCCGGACGTGGCTCTGCCGGCGCTGGATGGGCGAACGCCCCGCGCGGCGGCGGGCGATCCGAAACTGCGGCCCGAGTTGGTGCGACTCGTGAAGCAAAGGATGCAGGCACTCGATGCCGACAATCTCCGCACGGGCCGGATGGACGATATCAACGGGCTCGTGCGCGAGCTGGGTTTGACGGAGTTGGATTTCCCGCCGCCGCCGCCGCGCGCGCGGTTCGACGCGCGCGGAAAGCGAGACGAAGCGGGGGACGTGTCGGACGACGACACCGAGTGGGACGGCGGCACCGAGTGGGGCGACGAGCCGGTCGCGGAAGATCGGACCCGGCGTCCGGCGGAGGCGCTGCCGGATGAGCCGTTGGGTTTCGAGGAGGCGGCGAGGCGGCTGGATGAGGCGCTCGCGGGGTTCGCCACGGCGAGCGAGCGTCTGGTTGAAATGAAAGCGAACGGCGCGAATATTTTCGCCGCGGTGGACGCGCTGGCGGCCGACCACCTCGACGAGCAGGATTTTCAGTATTTCACGACCTTCCTGCTGCGCGCCTGGTTTGCGCTCGTGCCGCGCGGGCGGCGCGGTCCCCGGGTGCGGGAGCACGCGATGGGTGCGGCGCTGGCAAGCGAGCTGGCGAAGGTGAAGGACTGGCTGAAGGGCGGGCCGGAAGTGATGAATGCCGCGATCCGGGAGGGCTGTCGCCAGCCCGCGCTGATGGAGATCCTGACGGCGGACATTTTCGAGAACGTGAACGAGGCGCCGAAAGAGATCAGGCCTTCGTTCGGGAGCCTGCCGGTGATGCTCGCGGTGATGAAGGTCGTGATCAACGAGGTCCACGACGGGCTCCGCGCCGGACGCCAGACAGACGCTGGATAACTAATATGGAACTCAGGAACTCGGGAATGAGACCTAAAAAGCATGATAGAATTCGCGATTCTTGGATGCTTTTTCCTGATTTCCTGAGTTCCAGATTTCGTCTCCTGTATTTTTCAGTGCTTCTCTCGGTCGCCCGTAGTTTTCCGGAGCGCCCGGGCGGAAGAAGGCGGGAGTGAGGCCGGCGTCGCGTGGAACTCAGATTTCTCGTCGGTGGAAAGGCGGCCATCCGTCTCAGCCGGCGTCGACCAGGCGGGAACCGCGAACGGACACGCGGACCAGCGGTGTAATTTCTAGCTCGGATTTGGAGTCGGGTGGGGAGCACGCGACCGGAGTTTACACCGCAGAGACGGGAGGGAGCGCAGAGAAATGCAGGCGGCTTGGACTCTGCGGCTCTTCCCGTCTCTGCGGTGCGAAACGATGCGCGGGCGCGCGCAAGCGACGAAGTCAGCCGGCGGGAAGCGGTTTGATGGGGACGAGGATGACTTTGTCCACGCGCTGGCCGTCGAGGTCGATGATCTCGACGCTGAAACCGTGGTGGCGGAAGGTCGAGCCCTCGGCGGGGGTCGCGCCGAGGTGCTTGACGATGAAGCCGGCGAACGTCGCGTAGTCGCGCTGGGCGGGCGGGTGCAAGGGGAAGTCGGGCACGGCCCGTTCAAAGTCGGCGGCGTCG
>JBDNFZ010000359.1:0-2690 GCA_041689555.1 Opitutaceae bacterium
CATGATGAGCGTGGCGCGGGGCGGGGCGTTGCTCGCCACCGACGGCCGGCCGGTCTCCGGTTTCGGCGAGTCTTTCCGTTGGTTTGCCACGGGTCAAGTTGCGGGGATTCCGGTGCCCGTGGTCGTCATGATCCTGGTTTACGTGGCGGCGCATTTCGTTCTGAAGAAAACCAAATTCGGCCGCTACACCTATGCCATCGGCGGCAACGAGGAGGCCTCGCTGCTTTCTGGCGTGCCGGTGCGGCTCTATAAGATCGGCATCTACGCCGTCGGCGGCGGCCTCGCCGCGCTCTCGTCCGTCCTACTCACTGCCCGCCTCAACTCCGCTCAGCCGATCGCCGGCCTCAGCTATGAGCTCGACGCCATTGCCGCCACCGTCATCGGCGGCACCAGCCTGATGGGCGGGCAGGGCTCCGTCATCGGCACCCTCATCGGCGCGCTCATCATGGGCGTGCTCCGCAACGGCCTCAACCTGCTCGGCGTGTCGTCGTTCATCCAACAGGTCGTCATCGGCGTCGTCATCATCGCTGCGGTGCTGCTCGACACCTTTTTCAAGCAATCGAAACGCTAACCCCTGATCCCATGAAAAAAATCCCCCCCCTGCTTCTAATCTCAGCCCTGATGCTGTCCGGCTGCGGCCGTAAGACCGAGTCCACCTCCGGTGCCCCGGCCAGACCCGTCGTCGCCCTCGTCGTCAAAACCTTGAACCATCCCTTCTTCATCGACATGCAACGCGGTGCCGAGGAGGCCGCCAAGGCGGCAGGGGTAGACCTCGTCGTGCAAGCGGCCGAGCGTGAGATCGATGTCGAGCGGCAGATGCAGATCATCGAGAATCTCATTCAGCGGAAGGTGAATGTGCTGGTCGTCGCCCCGAGCGGTTCGCGCGAGATCGTGCCGGTCGTCGTCAAGGCTAACCGGGCGGGTATTCCCGTGATCGTGGTCGACACCCGCGTCGACGCTCCGGCGCTGAAGGCCGCGGGCGGGCATACGGCTACTTTCATCGGCTCCGACAATTACGAGGGAGGAAAGTTGGCCGGCGAATTCATGGTGCAGAAAATGGGCGGCAAGGCGCGCATCGCCGTGCTTGAGGGCATCCCGGGTCACGAGACGGGCGACGCCCGTCTCAACGGCTTCCGCGACGCACTCAAGAGTGCGCCCGGCATGGTGATCGTTGCCTCGCAACCCGCCAATTGGGAGCGCGACCAAGGTTACAATGTCTTTCAGAACATCATGCAGGCGCACCCCGACGTGAACGCCATGTTCGCCGCCAGCGACCTCATGGCGCTCGGTGCGATCGAGGCCATCGCTGCGGGCGGCAAGGCCGGCAAGATCACCGTAGTCGGTTTCGACGCGCTCGACGAGGCCCGCGCCGCAGTGCAGCAGGGCACGATGGCCGGCACTGTAGCCCAAGATCCGGCGCAGATGGGCCGCGTCGGTGTCGAGTGGGCCGCCCGCATCCTCAAGGGCGAGACGGCACCCGCTGACATCGCGGTGCCTATCCAGTTCGTGAAGTAACTTTCTCCTCCAATGAACAAGCCAATCAACATCGGTGTCGTGGGGCTCGGCCGGCTCGGCCGGCGCTACGCCAGATATTTCACCAACCGTCTGCCCGGCGCGCGGCTCTATGCCGTGACCGACATGCAGCCCGAGGCCGTCGGGGCCGCCGTCGCCGAGACCGGCGCGAAGGGCTATGCCAGTTACGAGGAATTGCTCGCCGACCCGGCCGTCGACGCCGTCGTCGTCATGACGCCGACCAAGGCACACGGCGAGGTCGTCATCGCCGCAGCCGCCGCGAAGAAGGCTATTTTCTGCGAGAAACCGCTGTCGCTCGAGATCTCTGAGGGCGAGGCCATGAAGGCAGCCGTGGCGAAACACGGCGTATTTTTCCAGCTCGGCTTCATGCGCCGGTTCGACCGCGCCTATGCCGTCGCGAAGCAACGGATCGATGCCGGAGAAATCGGCACGCCGGTCATCTTCAAGTCGACCTCGAAGGATCAGTTGCCCCCGCCGGTCGAGTATCTGCGCCCGACGAGCAGCGGCGGTTTGTTCATCGATATGGGCATCCATGACTTCGACTTGGCTCGCTGGTATATGGGCGAGGTGAAGGATGTGTTCAGCGTCGGCAACTCCATTGCGTTCCCCGAAATCTCCACGGTGGGAGACTTCGAGAACGGTCTGAGCACGATGACCTTTGTTAACGGCGGCATCGGCACAATCAGCCTGAGCCGCATTGGCATCTACGGTTATGGCATCCACACGGAGATCGTCGGCACCAAGGGCACGATCCAGATCGGCTACGATCGAGAGACCGCTATTCTCATGATGACGAAGAACCAAATTGCACACGACACCGTGCCCGGTTTCTACGAACGCTTCGAGCAGGCCTATATCACGCAGCTCCAGGATTTCGTAGACAACCTCGTGCACGGTCGGCCTGCGCCGATCGTGTGCGATGACGGTATCCTTGCGCAAAAGATCGCCATTGCGGCCACGAAGTCACTGCACAGCGGCAAGCCCGAGCGCGTAGCTTGAGCCGTAATTTGTTTTGGGGGGCGCGCTCAAGGATGAGTTCGAATGTCACCACTGACCGAAGGATTCACGTATTACGAAGCAAACGGGGGCTGTATAGTAACGAGGGAGGCCACGCCAGAGGCGCCTCTCCCTGGAGCTCAGGAACGTCCGGTGGACCG
>JBDNFZ010000360.1:0-4262 GCA_041689555.1 Opitutaceae bacterium
AAACGGGAGATGAAACACGCCGTCTCGAATATCATGCGCTCCATCCAACGCAGCGTCGGTTTGGTCCAGTCATTTTTTCAGCTCCACGACACGAAATACGCGGACTGACTATAAGCGCACGAACTTATCCAACGATTGATATGAACTCGAAATCAATCCGCCCAAACTTCCGGTTATACCCGGCGGCATGGGCGTTTCGCCCGACCTCACGGGCGAGATTCCCGCGCCCCGCTCCTCCCGGGCCGCCCCTCAAAACAACCGCGCCGGATACATTCCGCTTGCGACCAATTCCGAGATCGCCGCCTGCACCCGCGGTTTGTCCTCACGATAAGTGACCCCGAACCATGCGCTCGCCGTCGGCAACACCCGCACCGTCGCCGTGGTCCGCGCGACCATGCCCGCCACCGCCGCCGGCAGGTAGAACTCCGCCTTGGAATCGCCCCCTTTCGCCGCCAAAAAATCCCGGAACTGCGCATCGAGCCCGGGCAGCACCGCCGGTGTGAAGCCCCAGCAGTTCATCGAAACGGTTTCCTCGCCCGTAAACTTCCTCCCCGCGCCGACCTCGCCTGCGAGGATGCCCGTCTGTTCGACGATGCTCGCCAAGCGGCCGTAACTCACCGCGCAGACCCCGCGGGAAACCGCCCCGTGCTCGGAAAGCGTCCGGTCCAGTCGGAAGCCCACCATCGCAAACTCCGCCGGCACCGCCTTCGGCGGCCGGTGGCCCGACATCGGATCGTAGCCCGGCGCCACCGGCGCCGCGAGGAAGCCTCGGAGCTGCGCGAACGAATCGGCGCCGTAAAAATCATCGGCGTTGATCACCGCGAAGTTGCCCCCCATCACATCGCGCGCGCACCACACCGCATGGCCCGTGCCCCACGGCTTCTCGCGTCCCGTCGGCGCGGCAAAACCCTCGGGCAACGCCGCGAGCGATTGGAACACGTAGTCCACGGCGATGTGACCGGCGTATTTGGCCGTGACCTGCGTCTTGAAGACCTCGGCAAACTCCTCGCGGATCACGAAGACCACGCGCTTGAACCCCGCGCGCACCGCGTCGAACACCGCGTAGTCGAGCACCGTCTCCCCGGACGGCCCGACCGGGTCGATCTGTTTCAATCCGCCGTAGCGCGAACCCATTCCGGCGGCCAGGACGAGGAGCGTGGGTGACATCGGCGAGGAGATGAGTGGATTGCCCGCGCCCGCGCAAGGCCGCCTTCGCGCGGCGCGCGCGTCGAGTATTCGTTATACAACGCTTTCACCGGCGCGAGGCCGGGTCTCATCATATCGCGACCGGCAGCCCGAACGGTGAAATGTGGAAATCAGGAACCCCGGAATCCAATCTCAGTCCTCCGCCATCGCCCTCTTCCGTTTCCTGATCCCCTGATTTCCAGTTTAATAATCCTGCCGGCCCCCCTTCGATTTAAAACTCCAGCAGCGGGAATCTGGAAACCAGGAACTCAGGAATCCGATCCGAAGCCTTCCTTGGCCGTCCGCTTCCGTTTCCTGGTTCCCTGAGTTCCACATCAAAAAATCCTGCGGACTCTCCTCTCGTTCCCGTTTTCCAACCTTCTCCACTTAAATCCCTATAGCCGGCCTAACCTCGCCCGCCCTTGAGCAGGACCAGATAGTCGGTCCCGCGCGTCTCGAATTCCCGCCAATAGCTGTCCTCGATCTCCTCGAGGCGCTTCTCCTCGTCGTCGTTCAATTCCTCGCTGAGCTTCGTCGGCCCCAGCTCGGCGCGCAGGTCGCGCTCCGCCAGCCGCTCGACCAGCTCGCGCCAAAACTCATCCTCGGCAAAGCGCAGCAACTTCTCGGCCACCGGCCCCGACTCCAGTTTCTCCGAGGGTTGATACTCGCCCTCGGCGATCTCCTCGACCAGGTCGGCGCAACCCAGCGGGGTCGCGAGCGCAAAGAGCTTCTGCGCCGCATCGACGTAACGCTCCGGCAGGACATCGGGCGCCTCGCTTTCGCTGCTCGCGACGCGCAGCCCCATGGCGGCGAGTTCGAGGATGCGCGCGTATTCCTTGGTCGTGAACGAGACTTTCATGCGGCCGAAACAGCCCGCACGCCCCGCCCCGCGCAAGCGCGGAGTCGGCCTCACCCCGCCTACAGCTCCACGCTCGCCACCCGATCCAGCGGCGGGATCTCGGTCCCGAGGCCCGGCGTCCGCGTCACCGAGCCGATCCTGATTTCCCCCACCCGCACGTCCACGCGCGGCCAGCCCCCGACCTGCGCCTTCGTATAGACGTCGTCGTGTCGCGCCAACACATGCGCCTGCACCGCCGTCGGCCACGCCGAGAGGCCCGCAAAGTAGTGGTGCCCGTTGCGCTCCACGCTCGTCACCCCCAGCGCCGCCTGCACCGCCAGATCCTGCAGCAACGCCACCGGACCCACGTTGCACAGGTCCTCGCCGCTCATCAGCCCGGGCTCGCCCGCCGCCCGCCGCTGCGCGAGCCGGCACGCGTTGGCCAAGCCCTTGAAGACGCCCTTGCAGTTCTTGTGGCTCGTCCCCGCGTAGCCGAGCGCCAGCGCCGCCGGCAGGCTCTCCGGCTCCGCATCCGATTCGTCGATGATGATCGGCGGCCGGTCCGGCCAGGCCGGGGCGAGCTCGGCGATCGCCGACGACAGGGCCACGTCGCGGTGCCACGGTTGCTCAATGAACAGCAACCGCGGCCACAGCGCCGCCAGCTCCCGAGCCGTCATCAGGTCCCGCGCGTAGGCGGCGAACTCCTCCACCGTCCGGAAGCTCTCGTTGCCGTCCAACGAGAAGGCCCAGTCCGTCCCGGCGCACTCACGCGCAAAAATCTTCGCCATCCGCGCCAGCCGCTCCCGATCGCGCGCGGCCTCGCCGTTGATCTTGAGTTTGAAATGCCGGAGCCCGTAGACGCGCACGCACGCATCGAGCGCCTGCGGCAGCCGGTCGTTCAAGCGCTCCTCCGGCGGGATGTCGCCGTCCTCCAGCGGGTCGCCCAACCCCACCGTATGCCGCGCGATCAACACCTCCGGCGGCACCGCCGGCAACCAATCCCGCGGCGCCGAGCCCGCGAGCTCCGGTCGCAGGGCCCCGAGGTCCACGCCGAAGATATTCGCCCGCAGCCCCGCGGCGAAACTCGCCCCGCGCAGCCGCCCAAAAGCGTCGATCAGCGCCCGCTCCACCAGCGACGTCCCGAAGTGCGCCAGCAGCGGCGGGATCTTCCGGGCCTTCGCCCAATCCGCCTGCATCGCAAAAAGCTCCCGCCAAAAACCGAACACCGTCGGCGCTTCCACCTCGCGCGCGTGCGCCACCGCCGCGTGGATGACCGCCACCATATCCTTGATCTCGTCGGCCGGCGCCCGCGCCGCGTCCTTCGTGAACCACTTCGGCGGCAGGTGGTCCGCCGCGATTCCCGGCGCCTCTCGACCGTCGACTTCAAACGTGAGCGCCAGCAACACGTGCGGCAGGTCCGACATCGTCGCGATCCCGTAGCGGAACGGCATCCGCGTGCGGAGCTCGATCCGGTGCAGCCGGGCTGATTGCAGGACGATCATTTGCTTTCTTCCGCCTTATCCTCGCCGAAGGCGACAGGAATCTCCACACGCACGACGACGGACCGGCCGCCGCGCTTCGGTGGCTCGAAACGCCAACTCGCGATGCTCTGCACCGCCGCATAACCGAAAGCCTCGCGGGTCGAACTCACGATCCGCGGCAGCCGCGCGCGGCCTTCCTCGTCCACGAGAAACTCGATACGGGCGCTTCCGCTCGTGACACCCTCGGGCGCGGAACACGGGAACACCGGGGGTCGCCGCGAGCGCGGCACCAGCGGACCATCGAGTTCGCCGAGCTTGGTGACGATCGACTCCGGCTTTTTCTCCTCGCGCCGTAACAGCGCGAGATCGTCGTCGTCTACGAGCCGCCAGCTGTCACCGCGGTCAAAATCCTGACTAAACCTCAGCACCGCAGGGGCCGGCCGGCCGGCCTTGATCGCGGGCTCGAAAACAAAGTGCTCGATCGCCGCCGCGAGCGCCCGGCTAAACGCCGGGGCCGACGCCGCCCCCGGAACGATCTGCACGACACGTCCGCTGGTGCCGATGATGAAGCCGATGTCGGCCTTGCCGGTCTTGACCGCTTTCAGGAGTTCATACGGATAGACCGGGCGCACCGTGCCCAGAGGCTTCGGCGGCGTGTCGTAGCGGTAGGCCTCGGGTAATTTCGAGAGATCGGCCTTCCCTTTGGCCTCGAGCGGGCCTTGGCCGCCGCCGGACAATTCGAAGACGATCGGCACCTG
>JBDNFZ010000361.1:0-10077 GCA_041689555.1 Opitutaceae bacterium
CGGCACGCCGGTTTCCGCCTTCCACTCGTCTCTCGCCCCTCGCCCTTCGCCCCTCACCATGCGCGACGTTCTCGTCGCCATGGTGAAAGCCCACGAGATCCAAGGCGTCCTCGCCCTCGACAACGCCTTTAACCGCGTCGGCCTCGACCACGTCCTCCTCGTCCGCATCGCCTCCACCGCCGTCGCCACCGCGCTCCTCGGCGGCACGCGCGAGCAAATCATCGCCGCCCTCTCGCACGCCTGGCTCGACGGCTCCGCGCTCCGCACCTACCGCCACGCGCCCAACACCGGCTCGCGCAAAAGCTGGGCCGCCGGCGACGCCACCGGTCGCGCCGTCCGCCTCGCCCTCGTCGCGATGACCGGCGAGATGGGCTATCCCTCCGCCCTCACCGCGAAGACCTGGGGCTTCCAAGACGTCTCCTTCAAAAGCAAGCCGGTCACCCTCGCGCGCCCCCTCGGCAGCTACGTGATGGAGCAAATCCTCTTCAAGATTTCCTTCCCCGCCGAATTCCACGCCCAGACCGCCGTCGAGTGCGCCGTGAAACTCCACCCGTTGGTCCGCGACCGCCTCGACCAAATCGCGCGCATCGCACTCACCACCCACGAATCCGCGATCCGCATCATCGACAAAACCGGCCCGCTCCACAACCCCGCCGACCGCGACCACTGCCTGCAATACATGACCGCCGTCGGCCTCCTCCACGGCACCCTCGTCGCCGAACATTACGAGGACCGCGCCGCCGCCGATCCCCGCATCGACGCCCTCCGCGCGAAGATGACCGTCATCGAAGACCCGTCCTACACCCGCGACTACCTCGACCCCGAAAAACGCGCCATCGCCAACGCCGTCCAAGTCTTCTTCACCGACGGCACCGCCACCGGAAAAATCGTCGTCGCCTACCCCCTCGGCCACCGCCGCCGCCGCCAGGAAGGCATTCCCCTCCTCCGGCAAAAAGCCGCCGCCGCCTTCAACGTTCACTACGGCGATTCGAAGTCGGATGAAATCATGTCTGCATTCGCAGATCTCGGGAATCTTGGGGCGATCCCTGTGCATGAGTTTGTGGCCGCGTTTTCGCGGTGAATCGCGGGATTCGAAATCCATCCATGCAGATGTCTCGGGTTTGGAACAACGACGTGGCGTTGGACAACCGAGCCTATCGTCGGAGCAAGGAGGTCGTCCTCCTTTCCGCTTTGGAGAACCCCTCGCTCGGTCGACCCGTGATATCGTGGAGCGGTGAGTTTTCATCGCCGCGACGTCTCACTTTCGGCGCCATTATGTCGGAGCGGCGCCGCCAATTGCTCAAGTTTAGCCGGGCCGGAACCACGCGGCGGAGTGACCTCGGAATCCGCGAATGCCCGCAAATGACGGAGGGACGGGAGGCCTTTTTTCAATCTCCGCGTCTACCTTTGGGAGATCGGATCATTTATCCGATCTTCGTTCGCGTTCTTTCGCGTCTTTCGCGGGCGACTGCATTGTTCCGACTGGAGATCGCCCTATAGTATACCGTTTCCCTTACCCCAGCCACGTGGTTTACCCGTCCAACAATCTCCACGCGATCGTGTTAGTGAAAGCGCAACTCGATCCATCGCCAAAAAATAAATCATAACATGAAAGCGTCCCGAATCGTTTATTTCTTCCCTGCCCCATGAGCAGAGGCGAACGCAACCCGGGTTTGGCTCGCGCAATCGGGACGTCGTTAGCTTTGTTCGCGGCCTCCGGATTCGGCGGATGCGTCAACGTTGACGTCGCCGTGCAGCCGCCGCCTATGCCGACCGCGGCAGCCGTGGCCACGCCCGGGCGCCCGCCCGTTTCGTTCGACGAGGCGCTCGCCGACGCGCGTGGCGCGCTCGACCGAAATGATTTTCCCGCAGTGGTGAGCGCGATGGAAACCCTTGCGCCCGGCGATCGACCCGGCGCGGTGCGCATCCTCATGCGCGATCTCGCAAAAGCGGATTTCACCATGGCAGAACGCGTCGCGGATGCCCTTCCGCGCGGGCAGTTTCTCCAGGCAGAGGCAGCGGATATCCTCGCCCGCACCCAGGTCGAGCGCGATCCGGCCCTGGCAACGCAGTGGGCCCTCGCCGCAGCGTCGCCGGCAATCGCATCACGCGCACGGCAGAAGGTGGCGGAGCAGTTGATCGCTCAGGAACCGAAGACCGCGATCCAGCGCCTGCTCGCGTTGCCCGACTCCCCCGCGCGCCGGGAGATGCTCGGCTACGCCGCGGCCGGCTGGACGCAACGGGACGCCGAGGGCGCACTTGCCTGGGTGCGGACCATGGCTGCGGGCGAGACCAAGGACCGCATCGCCACGAGCATGGGCTTTGCCCTCGCGCAGTCCGATCCCGTGCGCGCCGTGGACCTGCTCGCTACCCTGCCCGAGGGGCGTGATCGCATGGCCGTGATCGGCGCCATCGGCCAGACGTGGGTCGCTCGCGATGCCGAGCAGGCGTGGCGTTGGGCCCGTCAACTGCCCGCCGGCGCCACCCGCGAGGCCGCGCTCGCCGGCATCGAAACCGGCCTCGGCGGCGCCGGCTCGCGCGGCGTCCGCGACGACCCGACCTTCACGGGCCGCGCCGGCAGTGTCACGGCGGCGGGTGGCGGCGGCGCCCCTCTCACGGGGCTGGCGCGGGACGACGAACTCCGCCGAACGTTCGCCGCCCTGCTCGACGAATCGCCGGTCCGTGCCGCCGGTTACCTGACCTCTCTCCCGCCGGGCGACCGCCGCGACGATCTCGTGGACGAACTCATGCGCCGCTGGCTGCCCACCAATCCCGAAGCCGCCCGCACGTGGATCGACCAAAACATCCTTAACCAAGGCCGACGCGAGGAACTGCTACGAGCGGCGGAAGCGCGGGGTTACTGAGCGTGGACCCGGCCCCTTCCGAGTGCTCCTGCCGGAAAAGGGTGCGCGCGTTGACTCGTTACGGAAATCCGGAGGAACCAAACCGTGTCGGGCAACCTACGAGTCAGTCCTACTCGACGATCTTGATCCGGAGGCTGGGCCGTCGGGGCGCTTCTCCGAGTCGGCGGTGGTTCGGTTCGGCTTTTGTAGGCAGCTCGCTTGCGAGCGTTCGGCGACCGGAGTGCTCGCAAGCGAGCTGCCTACCGCCAGTCGGCAGATGCGCCCGCCGTCGCCGCGTCCTCAAAAAGCATTGTCATGCGCCAGCCCCCGTCCCCTTTTTCTAGCCTCTGGCACGACCCCTGTTTCGCTCCCTCGCAGCTTTCCCCTCATGCACTTCAGCCCGCCTCGCGTCATCCTCGCCCTGCTCGCGTTCAGCGCTGGGAATATCTCGACCGCCGCCGATTCCCAAACCGTCGCGACGTTTCAAAAAACGGTCACCAAGACCGTCACCTACCAATACCTTCTCTCGTTGCCTACCGGCTACGACGCTGCCGCCGACAAACAATGGCCCGTGATTCTCTTCCTTCACGGCTCCGGCGAGCGCGGCGCCGATCCGTGGAAAGTCGCCGCCCATGGTCCGCCCAAACTCATCCGTGGTCTTGCGCCGACGCCCGGCCCCGCTCGCAACGCGAAGGCCGCGCCGCCCGCTCCTGAAAATCCCACTGCCCGCACGCACCGCGAGCAATCCGCCGCGTTTCTCAAAGCCAACTTCATCGTCATCTCACCCCAGTGCCCCGCCGGCGTTTGGTGGGACGACGACGGTGTCCTCGGCCTCCTCGACGAGATCCTGGCAAAACACCAAGCCGACCCAACCCGCGTCTACCTCACGGGTCTCAGCATGGGCGGTTACGGCACGTGGAGCCTAGGCCTCAAATTCCCCGAACGCTTCGCCGCCATCGTCCCGATTTGCGGCGGCGGCGCATATCGCGATATCCTCGCCGCCTCACGCACCAAGAAGAACGCGCTCACCAGTCTGGGAATCTGGGCGTTTCACGGCGCGAAAGATACCACCGTGCCCCTCCGTGAATCCGAGTCGATGGTCGCGGCGCTGAAACAAGCCGGCGTCACCGATCTCCAACTCACCGTCTACCCCGAGGCCAAACACGACTCGTGGACCGAGACCTACGACAACCCCGAACTCTACCCGTGGCTGTTGCAGCACAAGCGGTCCAACCCGTCCCCGAAACCGGACGGCAAATGAGGGCCCGTGCGTGAAAAAATGGGATCTGGCGATGTCGCTCGCCTGACCGTCCCATGACACTTCTAGGGCCCCCGTGGATCGATTGTAGGAGCGAGCTTGCTCGCGATTCCTCGGCACCAACATCACGAGCAATCACGCCATCACCAAGTGCAGCCGGTCATCAGGTGCAGGTGCGAGCGGAGGACATCGGTAACACGTCGGATTGGGGCTGTTGATTACCCATGCGGTCGGGTCACGCTCTTCCTTGGATCGTCAGCAACGAAGGTGACCCTCTCGCTCGGCCGTTCTGTCAACAGTCAACCCATGGCCCCTTTTTATGGTCTCAAATCTTCTAAGACCATTCTTGCGGTGCGGCTTTAGCCGGTTTCATGGCAATCGCATTTTTAGGGCAACTGCGCCCAAATTACACTTGAATGAAACCCCAAGCCCATTTAATTCAACGGCTAGCTTGGAGCAACCGCCCGTCTCACCTCATCAACCCCGCCCCAGCTCAGTCCTTGGCAATGACATACTGATTATGGGCCAATAACACTTTTAGGCAAAAGCTATGACATACCGCGAAATCTGCGTCTACATGGAATCGTTTGGTCCGTATATGACCGACGTTATCGGCAAGTGCTTGCGCGAAGTTGTCGCCGTCCAGGGGAAGCAAAAGTCGGCCGGCCACCTTTACCTCCTCCGCTCATCCACTTATGCGGCAGCATTGAAGCGTCGACCTCTCGACAAGGAGTATGCTGTTTCTCGCGAAGAGAAGGGATTTCTCATCTACACCGAGGACATCAAGACAGGAGCTATTACTCGATACCCCGTTGCTGTGGATGAATTGGCCGGCGTTGTTCGACAGCTTAATGCGCCACGGTTTGGGTTACTTGAAGATGTAGTTCAGTGCCTGCACCGAAAGACTGCAGACGGGGCATTTTTACCGTGGCGCACTGCGATGCAGCTCCAGCGCCAGTGGCTTGATCCGAGTGAGAATGAGATTGCTGTCACAAGCCCATCGCAGAGCACCTACGGCTCGATTGCGGGCGGTGGCCGCCGCGTTGGTCAGGACGCTTTTCGAAGAGGAGTTATTCAACTTTGGAAAGGTGCCTGCGCATTGTGCAGTGCAAAGTCGCCCGCCCTCTTGAAGGCATCACATATTTTGCGATGGGAGCACGGAACCACTGACCAGCGGAATGACCCGCACAATGGTATATTGCTAGCTGCTCATTTCGATGCGGCTTTTGAAGATGGATTGATCAGCTTTTCCGATGAGGGTCGCATTATTATATCCAGCAGATTATTATCGGAAGAGATGACGGCGGTTGGAATCAGTCGTGAGATGCGACTCCCTTTTGTGCCTTCGCGTGCGCCTCAGTATTTGAATTGGCACCGTATTGACCATGGATTCGAGCAAAAGGGCTAACTCTGAGCGTTCTGATTCGCCGTAGCGCGAATCGGAGGGAGAGCCTAGAAATCCGTAGGGGGTCTGGCTTTGTGGTTTGTAGTCGTGAGTGAGAAACCAAACTCGGGTGGTCTGCATGAATCCAGCCGGATGACTGGCGACATGCTGCGCGATCTCGGTTTGGCGAAAGCCAGGAAATTTGGCTTTACCACAAACTACAAAGCCGGACCCCCTCGAATTTCCAGACCCCCTCGAATATCCTCATGGACCTTTTTTTCTGGCTCCAACGTGCGGTTGACAGCGGGTGAGCCGGAGCTTTGTTTCGGCCGGTGTCGGTCTGGAACGAAAAGCCCCTCGGTCACGCAAATTTGGCCTCGAATCTGGCCGGTGGTCGCAGGCGATTCCAGCATCGGAAGCGTGCGAGGGTTTTAGCGCCTAAGTTTTCCTTGGTAGCCTACGGGGGTATGCTTTCATGACTTTGCCCACTCCTCTTAAACCCCTCTCGGACCGACCCCTGAAAATGCGGTATCCTTTCACTAACGAAGTAATACTAGCGGTGTGTCACGCCCTGTTCGCGTGCGTTCTTTTATCGGGTTGCGCCACTGTTATCAAAGGGACCAATCAAACCATCCCAATCTCATCCGAGCCGAGTGGCGCGGCGGTATTTGCCGATGGGAATCGCGTCGGTTCCACGCCGACGTCGGTCGAACTCACCCGCAAACACAGTCACGTGATCACCCTTGAGATGCGGGGATATGAGTCAGACAACGTGATCCTCAAGCCTTCCATGGGTGGAGCTGTCGCGGGCAACATACTTGCCGGCGGCCTAATCGGTTGGGGCGTCGATGCCACGACCGGAGCGCAATACAATCTCCATCCGGCGGCGGTGGACGTGCGCTTGCGACAGAAGTCGACCGACACCACGCCGGCATCGCAAAAGTCGGTCTCTGGGCTCCTCGCGGAACTGGAGAAACTCGACGCTATGAAGGCGGAGGGGAAGGTCTCCTCGGAGGAATACACACGCCTGCGCGCATCTGTTCTCCAGCAATATTCCGCTAAATGAAATCTTTTCTTATCCTCGTGGCATGTCTGCCACTCGTCGGCTGTGCCACCTCCACCTACAAGTTGGAAGCACCGCGGCCGGCCGGCTTGTTGACGCCGAAGCCGGCGAATGAACAGATCGCTGTTCGATCACTCACGGTCGAGAGCGAGGCCAAGCCAATAGAATCGAAGATCGAAGGCACTATCATCGGAGGCACAATTCGGGTGCCTTTCTTTGCCAAGGATGCGCGGGAATTCTTGGCGCAGGACCTAAAAGACTATCTCGCCGCGCGGTTCCGAATCGACTCTTCGGCCGACCGCGCAGTGATCCTCCGGCTTGAGCAGGTCCAATCCTATACAACGGCATCGCGCAACCCGATGTTTTGGATTCCCTGGGTTGGTCTGGTCACCACAATCGTGGACGGATTCCAGCAAGTGCCGCTGACGTTGCAGGTCGAGGTCCGAGCCGAGGTCTCCACGCCAGGCTTGAGCCCCGCTAAATGTGATGTTTTCATCCGCAAGACGCAGCAATTCATGATGTTGTCAGGAACGCCGGAGAAGATGGAAGGTATATTTCGCGAGCACCTGAATGGCACGCGCAAAGAGGTCTACGAGCGACTTGACGGCCAACTGTTCACCATGTGGCGTGAAGGTCAGTGGGTGGGCGACGGCAATGAAAGGTCAGCAGCGGCAAGGCTCGCCTCAGAAATCGCGAAATTGGACAGCGCGCTCGCCGATCAAAAGATTTCCAAGGAGGAGCACGCAAAGCTCGTGGAGCGATTGAAGACAAAGTTTGTCGCGCCGACGCCGCCGATCTGAAGTCGGCCAAAGTGACATGGGATGGTCAGGCGGCGAAGCTGGAGGGGGTCGGCGAAGCTGGAGGGGGTCTGAAGCTGGAGGGGAAGCTGGAGATGACATGGTGTGGTCAAAAATTCGGAGGGGGTCTGGCTTTGTGGTTTGTGGTTGTGAGTGAGAAACCAGACTCGGGTGGTCTGCATGAATCCAGCCGTATGACTGTCGACATGCTTCACGATCCCGGTTTGGCGGAGGACAGGAAATTTATATTTACCACAAACCACAAAGCCAGACCTCCTCCAAATTTCCCTGACGAGCGAGGGAGCTGGGATTACCGCTCAGTCTGGTAAAGTTCGAGGCGCATTATGCTCGAGCGAAACACGCGGTAACCCCCGGAGAAATGTCATCGGACACGCTCAATCTGAACAAGCAAAAAAGGGGTCATGGGTTGACTCTTGACACATGCTTTCATCGATCGGCCCGCGCCATCACGGAGCTGCTCATGAGTAGCGCGGGAAACAGGGCCAGCATAGGGTTAGGCTCATGCCGTTGTTTCTGCCGGCCCGGATTGTGTGAGCCGGAACTGGGCGGGTTTTGAGGGTGCGCAGGGATGCGGTGGCCTTACGGGGTCACGAGAAAAATCTGCTGCCTCAGTCGGTCTTCGGTGAGGACGCGGCGGTTGAAGGCGATCGTTTTGCCGTCGTGCGACCACACCGCGTTTTCCGGCAATTGGGCTGTGGGCGCCGTCAACGCGCGCGCTTGGCCAAATGTCGCGCTCTCGGGTCGGGCGTCGCACACCGCCACCGATCCGTCGGTGACGTAGAGGAGCGAAGCGCCGTCGGGGCTCCACCGCACACAGCTCTGCACGGGCGTTGATGCCCGCGTGACCTGCGCGATTTCACCGCCCAGCGGCGAAACGAGAAACGCCTGCACCAGCCCGGCATCGTCCTGGGCAAGAAACACGATGCGGGTGCCGTCGGGCGATGAGCGCACCCAATGGCGCGGCTCGAGGACAACCTCCGGATACTTCCTCGCCGCGGTAAACGTCAGCCGGCGTTGCGCGGCGCCGCGCGGCGGTTGCGGCATGGTCGTGGCGGTGCCTTCCAGCGGTCCCGAATCGCCGGGCACGTCAATGCGCCCGGGGATATCCACGATGAAAACTTCCGTCAGTTCGCGCCGATCGGCGGTGCGCACCGTGCCCAAAAAAGCCCGGGCGCGGCGCTGCCAAATGCCATCGGCACGACGGTAGCCGTCGCGTCCCACCCACGCATCTTCGAAGGCCCGGCTGATCTCGTCCGAGCCGGGGTGCGGCTCCGGCACCACGCGCACGGCCACGGCGGCGAACATCTCTCCGTCATGGTTCTCCTGGCCCGGCGAAACGTGCACGGGACCGCTCCCGATCCGCGTAGCCACGCCGACGGTGCGGAGGTTTACCTTTTGCCCGGTGGTCGCCTCGATGTCGGCGAGGAGCGCGTCGTTGTAGGTAAAGCCAATCCACTTTCCGTCGCCGCTCCATTCGTGGCGATGGGTGCCGCCGCGCAGGGCTCCGGGCGTGAAGGGCGCGACGCTGTCGCGCGCATCGAGAAACGCGATCGCCCCCGGCTTGTCGGGATTCACGACGGCGCCGCTGCGTCGCCACATCGCATAGGGCCGCGCTTCGGTCGCGCCGGTGAGCCCGCGAATAAACGCCACGCGACCATCGATCGGATTGACGTTGGCGGCACCCACTCCCGGGCCCCAGGGCCGGGCGGGCGACTCGCGGTAAAGCTCGACGGTCTTGCCGGTGCCAATTTCCACACGCGCGATCACGGCGTTGCCGGCGATCGCGGTGTCGTCTTCCCGCAGATCGTAAGCGAGCCATCGGTCGTCGGGCGAAAAATTATCGTTGTTGTCGAGAGTGTGGTTCTGCGGGGCGAACGTGAGTTGCCGCTCGGGCGCCGCGTTCGCCAATACCGAAAGTCCCAGGAGGCAACCGACACCGAGGGCACACCGTCGGGAGTTCATCAGGGCGGGACGCCAAGAGGGGCGCCAAAAGGGGTCCGGCTTTGGGGCTTGTTGCACGTTGGGATTGCTGCGGCCGCCGCGCTACGCCGCGACAAACGGCAGGTAACGCGGTCGCAGAATCTCATGCTGCGGCCGGCCGAGGCCGGCCAAGATCCGGTTCGCCACCGCCTTCCCGGAGATCACCGCCGATTCCATGCCGTAATGGTAGGGTCCGTCGGTGTAATCGCCCGCCAGCCAAACCCCTTTTACCCCGGTGTCGTGGCGACGCGGCACCGCCGACCAGTAACCGGGGCGCGTCCCGCAATACGTGCCTTTCAACCGGAGCACGTTCGCATCCGTGGGGGCGTGACCGCGGCACAACGGAAAGAACCGCTCCAAATCCGCACGCGCTTTGGCGACCAATTCGTCGTCGGTGAAGTGCAGCACATCGTCCGCCGCGTCGATCAGCACCTGCACGATACTGCCCGTGTGCCGCAGTCCGCTCCAGCCGCGCCAGTGGTGCGCTTTGTCCGCGACGGCGTCGAAAATCGGCCCGTGCTTCCGGTCCCGGTTGGAGATGTAGATATTCCCATCGGTGAAAACCTGCGCGTCATACCAAAGCGTGAGGGTGACGATCGGCGTCTCCGCCAGGCGGTGCAGCCCCGCGAAGGGCGGCTGCGTGCGGAGCGCAGCGGGCAACAAGGGCGGCACCGCGTAGCCCGGGATCGCGAAGATCACCTCATCAAACGCCCGGCTCTCACCGGAACCCA
>JBDNFZ010000362.1:0-6657 GCA_041689555.1 Opitutaceae bacterium
CCTTCGGAGTGCCGCGCGGCACGGTGAAGCGCTGCGTCAAGCGTCACCGCACGCGCGGGGCGCCGGCGTTCTTCACGCCCGCGCCCCGGCGCGAGGGTTCGCGGCTCACCGCCGCGGTGCGCGCCGTCGCGCAGGGGCTGCCGGCGCAGGGCCTCACCGTGCCCGAGATCGGCCGGCAGACCGGCGTAGTGGCGAGCACCTTACACAAGGCCCTCCGCGCCGGCCGGCTGACGGCCTCCGCAAAAAAAAGTCGACGCGGACGACCCCGCCGACAACGCGCTTGCCGCCGCCCTCGCCCCCGCCGCCACGCTGAGAGCGCGCAGCGCGACCGACGCGCAGGCGCCGCTCGGTTCCGCCACCACCCGCACGCTCGAACGCGTCGCGGCCAGCGTGGGCCTGCTCGAGGCCGCGCCGCTGCATTTCGAGCGCGCCGACGACGTGCCGCACGGCGGCGTGCTCCTCCCCTCCTCCCGTTGCCGGCCTTGCCGGCGCAGGGCCTGTTGCGGCACACACGCGAGCACTACGCGTTGCCCGCCGGATTTTATCCGCTGGAAACGATTTTCCTCGCCCTCGCGCTGCTCGCCCTCGCGCGTTGCCCCTCGCTCGAACAGGCCCGCGACACCGCGCCCGGAGAGCGGGGCCGCCTCCTCGGCCTGGACCGGATCCCGGAGGTCAAGACCCTGCGTGAAAAACTCACCGTGCTCTGCGCCGAGCCGGGCCGCGCCGCGCGCCGGAGCGCCGGGCTCGCGCGCGAGTGGATGGAGGCCACCGCGCCGGACAGCGCCGGGGTGGTCTGCGCCGACGGCCATGTGCGCGTCTACCACGGCGACCTCACCGCGTTGCCCCGCCGCTACGTCGCGCGTCAAAAGCTCTGCCTGCGCGGCACCGCCGACTACTTGGTCAACGCCCTCGACGGCCAGCCGTTTTTCGCCGTCAACGCGCCGGTCAACCCCGGCCTCGTCGCCCTCCTGCGCGACGTGATCGTGCCGCGGCTCCTCGCCGACGCGCCCGGTCAGCCCGGCGCCGCCACGCTCGCCGCCGACCGCGCGGCCGTGCGCTTGACCGTCGTCTTCGACCGCGAGGGCTCTCGCCGGAACTCTTCGCCGCGCCCGCCGCCCGACGGATCGCCGTTCTTACGTATCATAAATTCCCCGGCGAGGACTGGCCGGCGGACGAGTTTGCCGCGCAGACCGTCACCCTGGCCAACGGCGAAGGGGTGACGATGGCACTCGCCGAACGCGGCAGCCGCCTCGGCAACGGCCTGTGGGTGCGCGAAGGGCGCCGCCGCGCGGCCGACAGCCACCGAGTCTCCGTCCTGAGCACCGACTGGCGCGCCGACCTGCGCGTTGCTCGCCCCGCGGCTGATGGCCCGGTGGTGCCAGGAAAACTTCCTCAAATATATGCGCGAGCACTACGGTCTCGACCGGCTGGTCGAATACGGCGCCACGCCCTTTCCTGACACCACGCAGGTCGTCAACCCCGCCTGGCGCCAAGCCGTCCACGCCGTGCGCCGCCAACGCGCCACCGTCACCCGCCGCGCCGCCGCCTTCGTGGCCGCGAGCCTCTCGGTGGCCCCCGAAGCGCCCGAGCTGGAACGTTTCACCCGCGAAAAAGGCCAGCTCCAAGCCGATCCCATCGCCGCGCAGGCCCAGCTCGCAACGCCCCAAGCCGCGCGCACCGCCCAGGCCTAACACGTCGGGTTGCAGACGCTGCCCGCCGAGCAACGCTTCGCGCAACTCCGGCCGGAAAAGAAACACTTCGTCGCTACCATCAAACTGCTCGCCTACCGCGCCGAGACCGCCATGGCCGGAGTTGTCCGAGAAAAACTCGCCCGCCCCGACGACGCGCGCGCCCTGCTGCGCGCCCTCTACCTGACGCCCGTCGACCTCGTCCCCGACCTCGCCGCCAGCATACTCACGGTGCGCGTGCACCATCAAGCCGCCGCGCTCCAGGACGCCGCCGCCGTCCACCTCTGCGCCGAGCTCAATGCCACCGGAACCCTTTTTTCCCGGCACCGAACTTCGCCTCATCTACCAACTTTCAGGCGCACCCTGATTCCACGGCCTCAGGAGGTCTGAGCCTTCCTCGCGTGCTTTGCCTGGGCGTGCGCGAAGACCGGATGGCGTGTCATATGAGCCGGCGAACTCCGCCAACGCCTCGCCGGCCTGCTGCTCCGAGCCGCTATTTCGCGCCGCCGAGCAAATGAAGGGCCGCCTCTAGATCCACATCCCGCCCGGCGCGCAATTCGGCGAGCATCGGGACCACCTTCACGTCGGGCTCGACGCCGGCGCCCTCGACCCGCCGGCCGTGCGGCGTCACGTAGTCTTCGCGACTCAACTGCAGCTCACCGCCGCCGGGCAGCCCGTGAAACCAACTCGCCAGCACCGCACCCGCGGTTCTTCGCCCGATAACGGTCGCCCGTCCGTGCTCCTGCAGCACCGCCGAGAAAATCTCCGCGGCGCTCCCCGTCGACACGTCGACGAGCACCGCGACGCGCCCAGCGTAGCGCGCCGAGCCAAGTTGCCACGAGCTCTTGTCCGCGCGCCGACCGCCGCGCGTGATGAAGGTCCCGCACTCGACCGCCCGGTCGAAAAACTCCCCGATCACGATCCCGAGCGAGATCGTGCTCCCACCCGGGTTCCACCGCAGGTCGATCACGACGCCCGGCGCTTCGCGGTGTGCTTTGAGTTGGGCGCTGAGCCAACGCCGGTCCCGAAACGCAAAGGCGTCGAAGCGCAAATAGACGATTCCTTCCGTTAGCACCCGCGAGACCGGCTGCGGCTTCGTTGAGAGCACCTTCGCCGCAAGCGCCAGGGCGACCGGTTTATCCATCGCGTCCAAAAATTCCCAGCGCACGACCTCGCCCGCGCGCGGCGGCGGAAAGCGGAAATCTCCCAAGGGTGCCCCATTGCGCGCCGTCACGACCCAGCCCGGCTTGACCCCACCAAGCTCCGCCGGGCCTCCCGACAAAACCTCGCTCACGATCCACCGGCTCTCGAGCCGCGCCAGCGTCAGACCCGTGAGCGCGCGGGTCTGCGTTCGCCGCTCCTGCACCCGCTCCGGCGAGAAAGCGTGGGTGTGGCTGTCCTTCAGCGGCGCGAGCATCGTGTTGAGCGTCGTATAGAGCGCGGTGTCGTCGGCCGCCCGCGCCGCCTCCGGCCCGTAGCGCGCACCTAACGCCAACCAGTCAAGCCCATGAAATTTTGGATCGTAGTGGGCATCTGCCACCAGACTCCAGACGCGCCCGAAGATTCGCAGGTTTTCCCCCGCCCGTTCGCGCTGTTCGGTGGGCACGGAGTCGAGAGCGACGCGCGGTGCCCGCGTCGTTGTGCATCCGGCGAGGAGCAACGCGGCGGCGAGCGCCAAGCAGGCGGCGAAGGAGCGGCCCCGCCTCATGCTCCGAAACACCCCGCATCCGCACCACCTGCGTGTCTGCGTCGCGCGCCCATGCTCCCCCTGACAGCTATGCATAGTCTTATGCGACGATTTACGCCTCAACCAGATCCTTCTCCACCCGGAGATTGTCGATGATGAAGTCCTGCCGCTCCGGGGTGTTCTTGCCCATGAAGAAGGACAGAAGGTCGTCGGAGCTGTGCAAGTGGTGGAGGTTGATCGGGTCGAGCCGGATGTTTTCGCCGATGAAATCCTTGAACTCGCCGGCGGAGATTTCGCCGAGGCCCTTGAAGCGCGTGATCTCGTGGGTCGCGCCGCAGGCGACGACGGCGGCCTGCTTTTCCGCCTCGGAGTAACAGTAGCGCGTGAGCTTCTTGTTGCGGACGCGGAAGAGCGGCGTCTGCAAAATGAAGATGTGGTTGTTGCGGATCACATCCGGAAAAAACTGGAGGAAGAACGAGAGCAGCAGCAGCCGGATGTGCATCCCGTCGACGTCGGCATCGGTGGCGATGACGATCTTGTTGTAACGGAGACCGTCGAGGCCGTCCTCGATATTGAGCGCGGCCTGGAGGAGGTGGAATTCCTCGTTCTCGTAGATGACTTTTTTGGTGAGGCCGTAGGTGTTGAGCGGTTTGCCCTTCAGGGCGAAGACGGCCTGGGTCTGCACGTCGCGTGTGGCGGTGAGGGAGCCGGCGGCGGAGTCGCCCTCGACGATGAAGAGCGTGCTCTCCTCGGCGCGCGGGTTTTTGTCGCCGAGATGAAGGCGGCAATCGCGGAGCTTCTTGTTGTGGAGCGAGGCTTTCTTCGCGCGTTCGCGGGCGATGTTGCGGATGCCGGCGAGCTCCTTCCGCTCGTGCTCGTTCTCCTCGATCTTCTTTTTGATGATCTCGGCCGTCTCGCGGTTTTTGTGCAGGTAAGTGTCGAGCGACTGCTGCATGAACTTACCGACGAATTCCTTGATCGAGGGGCCCTTCGGGCCGATGTCGGTCGAGCCGAGCTTGGTCTTGGTCTGCGACTCGAAGACCGGCTCCTGCACGCGCACGACGATGGCGGCGTCGATCGACTGGCGCACGTCGGCCGCGTCGTAGTCGCGCTTGAAATGGTTGCGGACCGTCTCGACGAGCGCCTCGCGGAAGGCGGCGAGGTGGGTGCCGCCCATCGTGGTGTGCTGGCCGTTGACGAAGGACCAGTATTCCTCGCCGTAGTGGTTGCCGTGGGTGAGGGCGACCTCGATGTCCTCGCCCTCGAGATGGATGATCGGGTAGAGCGGCTGGCCGCTGAGTTCCTTGGTGAGGAGGTCCTTCAGGCCGTGCTCCGACTTGAACGGTTTGCCGTTGAACGTGAGCGTGAGCCCGCGGTTCAGGAAGGCGTAGTTCCAGAGCCTATCCTCGATGAACTCCGTGCGAAATTTGAAATCGGCGCCGAAGAGCGCGGGGTCGGGCGTGAACTCGACCAAGGTGCCGTTGCGCTCGGTGGTCTTGCCGACCTTGTGGTCCTTCTTGAGTTTGCCTTGGGAGAACTCGACGAGCTTGGTCTCGCCCTCGCGGAAGGCCTGCGCGCGGAAGTCGAGGGCGAGGGCGTTCACGGCCTTCTGGCCGACGCCGTTCAGGCCGACGGCTTTTTGGAACGTCTCGCTGTCGTATTTCGCGCCGGTGTTGATGACGGAGACGCAGTCGATGAGTTTGCCAAGCGGTATGCCGCGGCCGTAGTCGCGCACGCGCAAGGTGCGCCCTGCGAGCTCGACCTCGATCTTGCGCCCCTGCCCCATCATGAATTCGTCGATGGAGTTATCGATAGTCTCCTTGAGGAGGACGTAGATGCCGTCCTCGGCGTGGGTGCCGTTACCGAGCCGGCCGATATACATACCGGGCCGCAGCCGGATGTGCTCGAGCGAGGAGAGGGTCTTGATACTGGCTTCGGTGTAGTTGGACGCCATGAGAAGGAAGGTCGGGAAAAGTTTCGCCCAGCGTCCGGGGGGCGAACGTCGTGACAAGCGAAAATGCGGCCTGGCGGTGCTTGCGGCGGCTCTGTCTTTTGCCAAGCTCCGCCGCAACTCCCCTCGCCATGAATAAAAAACTCCTCGTGATCGTCGGCATCACCGCAGCCCTGCTTCTCGCCGTCTACGTGGGCTTGGAATTTTTCCTGGGTTCCATCGTGAAAGCCGGAGTGGACCCCTTCGGCCCCAGAATCACGCAGACTTCCGTCTCCGTTGCCGGTGCGCACCTTTCGCCCTTCTCGGGTGGAGGCACCCTGACCGGCCTGACCGTGGGCAATCCCAAAGGGTGGAGCGAAAACAACGCCTTCTTCCTCGGTAAAGTCCGCCTATCGGTGAAACCGTTTTCGATCTTTGGCGACCACATCGTCGTGGACGAAGTGTTCATCGATCAGCCCGAGTTCAACTACGAGACCAAGATCATCGCCAGCAACATCGGGGACCTATTGAAAAACATCGAGGCCGTGACCGGTTCGGCCGACAAGGGCGCACAGCCCACCGCAAAAAGCGGCAAGCCGATCAAATTTGAGGTGAAACGTTTCCGGATGCAGAACGGCACGGTGCGCGTCGGCTTCGGCCCCAGCGCGATCAAGCTTCCGATGCCGCCGATCGCGCTCAACGACCTCGGCACCAAAGAAGGCGGCATCACGCCCGATCAGCTCACGGTTGCCGTCATGCGGAGCGTGACGAGTTCGGTGATCGTCGCGACGGCGCAGGCTGCCGGGCAAATCGGCAAGACCGGCGGCGCGGCCGCGGTCGAAGGCGTCAAGCAGACCGGCGAGGCGATCAAGAACCTCTTCGGCGGCGGGAATAAATAACTCTTCGAGGGCCTGTGTCGGCGTCGGCGTCGGCGCAACGGCTAAGCCAAGATCGCCCGCACCACGTGGGCTTCCTCGACGCCGGTGAGGCGGGTGTTGAGGCCGCGGAACTTGTGCGTGAAACGCGCATGGTCGATGCCGAGGCAGTGCAAGATCGTCGCGTGCAAGTCGCGCAGGTGGACCGGATTCTCCGTGATGTTATAGCAGAAATCGTCGGTCGCCCCGTATTCCATCCCGCCTTTGATGCCGCCGCCGGCGAGCCAGACGGTGAACGCCCGCCCGTGATGGTCGCGGCCCATGCCGGGGTCGCCGAGCTTGCCCTGGCCGAAAACCGTGCGCCCAAACTCCGTCGCAAACACCACGAGCGTGTCCTCCAGCAGACCGCGCGCTTTCAGGTCTTTCACGAGCGCGGCGGTGGGTTGGTCGATGTCGTGGCACTGGTTGGGCAACTGC
>JBDNFZ010000363.1:0-2347 GCA_041689555.1 Opitutaceae bacterium
AAGTCGAAGAGCGCGATGCCCGGGGCGCTGCGCGGTTACAAGGAGCTGAACCTGCGCGCACTCAAGGCGCTCGCGCCGGGCGGGGTCCTCGCGACCTACACCTGCTCGCACCACATGCAGGACGCGGACCTGCGCGGAGTGTTGGCGGAAGCGGCGGCCGATGCGCGGCGGCGGGTGCAGGTGCTCGAATTTTGCCACCAGCCGCCGGATCATCCGGTGCTGTTGACGATTCCGGAGAGCGAATACCTGCGCGGCTACGTCGTGCGGGTCGAATAGCGGCCATGTCGATGTGAGAGCGCGTGGTTGAGTTCTGCGCGAAGCCGGACGACGATGCGCGCGTGGCCAAGTTTACCAACGCGCTGATCATCGACGATGAGGCGCACGTCCGGCTGTTTCTCAAGCTGGTGCTGGCGGAGTTGGGCATCGCGCAAACGTGGGAGGCGGCAAACGGGCAGGAGGGGCTCGACTCGGTGCGGGCGCACCGGCCCGAACTGGTCTTGGTCGATCTGAATATGCCGGTGATGTCGGGCCAGAAAGTGCTGGAGCGACTGCGGGCCGAGTATCCGGAAACGGTCGTGGTCGTGGTGACGTCGCAGAATACCGCCAAGGTCGTCGCCGAGGCGCAGCGGCTCGGCGCGAGCGGTTTTATTTTGAAGCATGCGCCCCGGGCCCGGGTGCTGGCGGCGCTGCGCGAGGTTCTGGAAGAGTGTGGCGAAGCGGAAGGCTGAGGCGGAAAGCTGCGGTTCCCCGCGAAACACGCGAAAGAACGCGAATCAAGACCGGATAAACAACCCGACCACTGAAAGGTTTAATCAGGAATCGGGGGAACGAAGGTGTCGCGCACCTCGGCGATTCGCGTTCATTCGCGCGATTCGCCGGCCCTCTTCTGCATCTTCCCGGCTGATGCGGGTCGCGGTGCGAATACGCTCAAGGCGCTTCCGGTTGGGCCGATTTAGGTATCATGAGTATGGAACCGAGTGTTGCCCCCGCGCCGAATTCGCCCGGCGCGGCCGGCGGTGGCTTGCGCGTGCTGGTCGTCGATGACGAACCGCATGTGCGCATTTACCTGCGGACGATTTTGAAAAAGCTCGGGCACGAGGAATCGTCGGAGGCTGAGAGCGGCGAGTCCGCGCTGCGGCTTTATCGCGAACTCCTGCCCGATGCGGTGCTGCTTGATGTTAACCTACCCTACATGGGCGGCATGGAAATCCTCGGCCGTCTGGTCGAACTCGATCCCGACGCGATCGTGATCATGGTCACGACCGATGCGGCGAAGACGACGGTTCAACATGCCGGTGCCCGCGGCGCGAGCGGCTATCTTTTAAAACACCTGTCGCCGGCCCGCTTACAGGAGGCCCTCGCGGAGGCCCTCGGTGAAATCGCGCCGCGCGCACGTTAGCGCAAGGCGCTCTCGAGGTCGCGCCGGAGGGCTTTCAACTCGTTCAGCTCCTTGCGGAGGGCATCCTTCTCGGCGGGAGTCTTCGCGTAGGCGATGGCCTCCATGAGGTCGCGCTCGGCCTCCATCAGGCTCACCCGCTCCTTGGCCACGGTTTCGCGCTGCTTGGTCGTCTGGCCGCCGAAGAGGGAGAAGGATCGCTTCGTATCGTTCAACGCGCGATCGGCGTCGGAGGATTTGGCGTTGGCCTTTTCCCGGGCGATGTCGCGCTCCTGCTCGAAGACCTCGCGCTCGATCGCGGTCGCGCGGCCGCGGCGGACCTCGACCTTGGGCAAAAGCTCGGGTGTCTCGGTGCGGGATTGGGCAAGATCGGCGGGGGTGGAGGGCGCAGGGGCGGTGGCGGCCGCGGCCGCGGCTGCGAGCTGGGCGGCGGTGGGCGCGGGAAGATTGACGGGAGCGGCGGTGGGGGAGAGCGCCGGCCTGGGCGAGGTGACACCGACCTTGCCCTTGATGCGTTCGGCCTGCCGCGCGCGAATCAGCGCCTCGGTCGTGGGCGGTGCGGCCGGGGCGGGAGCCGGGGTTGCGGCCGGCTCGGCGGCGGTGATCGCGGTGACGACGGCGAGGGCGAGGGCGGCGGAGCGGAAGGGGAGCGCGAGCATGGCGAGGGGGGAGCGTGGTGGCGGAAGGGTTTTGGTCGAGGCGATACGGTAGGGACGCGGGGCGCCGCCCTGAGGTTCCGGGCAAAAAAAAGCCGTGCCCAAAGGCCCGGCCCGAATGCTGGCGGGGAAAATATCCCGCGAGGTTGGCTCAGAGGGTGCCGCCGTAGATCGCGCTGGCGCCGAGCTCTTCCTCGATGCGGAGGAGCTGGTTGTATTTGGCGACGCGGTCGGTGCGGGAGGCGGAGCCGGTCTTGATCTGGCCGGCGTTGGTGGCGACGGCGATGTCGGCGAT
>JBDNFZ010000364.1:0-9898 GCA_041689555.1 Opitutaceae bacterium
CGAGAACAGCTTCATCTCGCCCTCGGGTTTTTCGACGCGGACCTTGGTGGTCGCGAGATACCAACTCGGCAGGAGCGCGGTCACGACCACCGTCGTCACCATGACGACGCCCAGGATCAGCCAGACGAGCGCCTGCCGCTGGCGCAGAATGCGGATAAAGTCTGCCAGCGAGGCGCTGTCTTTGCTGGCGGCGGAAAAAGTCATCGGGCGTCGGGCGATGGCGTAACCGGCCGTTCAGTAGGCGTAGGTCGCACTGAGGCCCGCGCGATGCCGCTCCTGTTTACGGGACGCATCATCGGAGGAGATCCGGTCGTAATCATAGGTCGCGGCGAGCGACCAGTTTTTCGCGGCCACGTAGGTCAGGGCCGCACCCAGCCGCACCGTCTCCTCGTCGAGATTGCTCTGGCCGCGCCGCCCCTGCAGTTGCGAGGGCTCGAAGGTGACCGAGCCCGACGCTACGATGCGCGGGGTGAGCGGATGCTGGAGATTTACGAAGAACCGGTTGACCCGCGTATCGGTGAACCGGACGACATCGGATGCTTCTTCCAAGGTGGAAACGTAGCCGGCGCTCACGAAGGCGCCCTGCGCGTAGTCATACTTCCCGGAGAATTCCGCGTAGGGGACGGTGCTGCTCCGCTCGGTGGAACGGCGGCGAAACTCCACCCCGAGACGGGTGCTAGCCGAGAGTTTCGGACCGGCCGCGTAGTCGGCGCCGGCCAGGAGCAAATCCGATTTCTTGTCCTTGGTGTCGCTGGATTTTTTGTAGGTCACATCCTGGTGCCGGTATTCGGCGACGGCCTTGACCTCGGGAAGCACGGCGAAATCGCCCGCCACACCGAAGAGATTCTCCGTGCGATCAAGACTTCGGCCCAAAGCGGCGCTGCGATAATCAAAATAAATGCTGCGGGCCTTGGCCGTCAGACCGGTTTTTTTCGACGGGGCGGTGACGAAGACGGCGTCAAACTGGTTGCGCTGGAAAGACTGGTCGGTGTTCACGGGAATGCCGGCGAGCAGCGCCTCGGGATTCTTGGCCACGACGAACACCTCGGTGAAACTCAGATTGGTGGCCGAGGAAAACGCATGGGCCAGCCGCGCGATGAGATCGAGGCTGTAGAGCGTCTTTTCCCCGGGGCGATTGTCGAACTGGTCGACGGTCAGCTGATAGGAGGCGGATACGAACGTCTGGTCGGTCACCGAGGCGGCGTAGGCGGCCTTGGGCGTGAGGCGGTAAACCATGCTCTCGATCGCATTTTGCGACGAGCCGAAGAGATTGGTGTCCCGCGTGACTCCGGCGCCAAGGCTGAGCGTAAAGACTTTGCCCGTGTCGGTCGTGGGCACCCGCGCGTAGCCGGCCTGGGCGACCGCAAAACAAAACACCCCGGGACCAATAAACCGAAGAAACCGCGAGGAAGTCATGGTTAAAATAAGGGAAGGGAAAGCGTGCGTTGGACTAGGACCCTAGTTTTTCTACGGAAACCGGGTGAGGCAATGGCATTTTCCCTCGGCGGAACGAAGGGATCCATCTGCCGGCTGGCGGTAGGCAGCTCGCTCGCGAGCGCTCGGGTCGTTGAGCGCTCCGGTCGTTGAGCGCTCGCAAGCGAGCGGCCTACAAAGGCGGGGCGATGCTTGGTTCAACTCGGCAGATGCGCCCGAACGAAGCCGGCCGGGCCCTAGCGCCGCAATGGCGGCAGTGCGGGATTGAGCAGCACGTAGAGATTCTCGGCCAATTTCTGGGGCGCCCCGAGCGGAAACTCGCGCGGCAACTGTCCGGTCAGCAGGCCGGCGTAGACCTCGCCCCACTCGCCGAACCGATTGGGCACCGAGCTGAGCGCTCCGGGGAGCAAGGGCCGGGCATTGAGTTCCGAGAAGAACGGCCGGTCGAGGGTGCGCGGGGTGAGCAGCAACTCTCCGATCGGCTGTTCCAAGGTGATGGCGTAAAAGTCGCGCAGCCTCGGCGGCTGCGCCCACGCCCGCGCCTGACCATACCACGCCACCCCCGCCGGGACATCGGCCATCAGGCCGAAGCGAACGACGGCGTCGCGGCGCTGCAACTCCTGCCTCATGCCGGCGAAGAGTGCGGGGAAGTAGGGCGGATACTGAAAATGGATTCGCCGCGGCTCAAAGGCATCGTGCGCGAACGGCAGGCCCTGCAAGAGCAGCAGGCAGAAAGCCGCTGCGCGCGGCCACGCGGCGAGCGTCGTATTGCTGCCGAGCCGCACGAAGAAAAAGCCGGCCCCGAACACGATCATGAGCGGAGCGCACCATGCCGTGACCAGCCGTTCGCCTTCGCCCGAATCAAGCGCCGCCTGCGCGACCAGCAAGACCGCGAAGGCGCCTGTAAAAGCCCAGCGCAAACGGTTCGCCGCCGGCGCGCGGAACGGATAGAGCCAGCCCACGATGAAGAACGCCGCGAACCAAAAGGCGCCGCCGGACCACAGCCCGTTCTTCACCGTCTCCTGCAAGGCCGTGAGGATCTTGTTGCCAAGCTTGTTGAACGAAAGCTCCGGGCCGGTGGCCGCCAACGTCGCGCGGAACACGGCGGGTTCCGCCGTCGAGTCGCCCGCCTTCAACGCGAGGTCCTGCTGCGCGAGCGCCAACGGCGAACCGGTCAGCGCGACATTCCTGAGCAGCCACGGACTGATCACCGCTATGAAACTCGCGGCGACCCAAACTATGGCCATCCACCGCGCCCGTCCGGTATGGCGCCAGCCCAGATACGCGAACGCGACCGCGACGAGCGCCCCGGCCGGATAGTCGGTCAAAAACAAGAGTCCGCAGGTCGCGCCCAACACGACCAGCGCCACGCGGCCGGCCCGGCCAACCCCGGCGGAGCTTTCCTCCACCGACAGCCAGGCATGGAAGGCCAGCAAACCGAGGACCATCGCGAGGGGCGTGCCGTTGACCGCCACCGTCTGCTGCCAAAGCGAAACCGAAAGTAGCAGCCCGAGGGCGGCCAGCCAGCCGGCCGGCGGCCCAAAGAGCCGGCGCGCGAGCAGAAAGGTCAGCCACGCCGCAACCCAGAGCAGGACGACGTTGAGGGTGAGAAGAAAATAGTCGGCGGCGAAACCGTCGGGCGGTTGCGGGGCACGCGCAAACAACTCCGCCCGCGCCGATGCCGGCAGAAGACGGAGCGCGCCCGCGATCACGACGGAGTAGAGCGGTGCCTGATGCAGCTCGGGATAGGGCCGGGTCGGATCGAAACGGACGCCGCGCTCACGCAGGAAAGCCGCCGTCTGCGGATAATTGACGAGCGTGGTGAACCCTTCGCCGCGGGCGAGTTGGCGGCCGACATCGGCCTGCACGAGGGTGCGTTCGCTGACGGGCCCGTGAAACTGTTTCCAGGCCACGAGCAGCGAAAGCACGAGGGTGCCGGCCAGAACGGCGGCGAGCCGGATCCAGCGCGCGCCGGGGCCGAGCTCGAGCCAATGGATAAACTCCTGCGCCGTGCGCGGGCGGGTGCTCATACGCGCGCTTCGGGGATGCGACCGGCCCGCCGGAAAAACCTGTTCGACCCGCCGGAATCCAGCCCGGGCGCGGCCGTCATTTGTCGGTCACGTCGAGTTCGGGCCATTGGGCGAGCTTGCGATGCAAGGTGCGACGACTGACGCCCATCATCCCGGCGGCCTTGGTGCGGTTGCCGCGCGACTTGATCAGGGCCTCCCGCAGCAGGTGCTTCTCGTTGTCCGCGACCGAGAGCGAAGGCGCGGTCGTCGCGGAATTCTCCCCGCCGCCCGGCACCGCCGGGGACATTCCGGCCGGCTGGCGGAACTTGGGCTCGAGATCGTATTCGGTGAGCTTGCCGCCCCGACGAAGGACCACGGCGTTTTCGCAAAAATTCCGGAGTTCGCGGATGTTGCCGGGCCAGGCGTAGGCCTTGAGCGTGGCGATCGCGCCGGGCTCCAGCGTAAGCGGGGGATGGCCGTTTTCCTCTGAGAAAATCTTCAGGTAATGCGCGAGCAACGGCGGGATGTCGTCGGCGCGGGTGCGGAGCGGCGGGAGCTCGATGCGGACGACGTTGAGCCGGAAAAAGAGATCCTCGCGGAATTTGCCCGCGCGGACGAGGCCCTCGAGGTTGCGGTTGGTCGCGGCGACGAGGCGGACGTCGAGCTCGATCGGTTTGGAGCCACCGACGCGCTCGACCGATTTCGTCTCGAGGAAACGCAGGAGCTTGACCTGCGTGGAGAGGGAGATTTCGCCGATCTCATCGAGAAAGAGCGTGCCGCCCACGGCGGATTCAAAGCGGCCGATGCGCCGCTCAATGGCGCCGGTGAAGGCGCCGCGCTCGTGACCGAAGAGTTCGCTTTCAAGGAGGTTTTCCGAAAGCGCGGCGCAATGGACCGCGATGAACGGCGCGCGCGAGCGCGGGCTGGCCTGGTGGATCGCCTGGGCGATGAGTTCCTTGCCGGTGCCGGACTCGCCCTCGATGAGCACGGTGGCGCGCGAGGGCGCGACGAGCTTCACGCGGTCGAGCACGGCGGTGAGGCCGTCGGAATGGCCCACGATCCCGCTGACGCTGAATTTCTCATCGAGCCTCTCGTGGAGCTGCCGGACCTCGACCTCCAGAGTCTTGGTCTTGAGGGCGCGCTGGATGAGGACCTCGAGGCGCTCGATGTTGACGGGCTTGGTCAGGAAATCGACCGCCCCGCGCTTCATGGCTTCGACGGCGGTGTCGATGTTGCCGTAGGCCGTCATCATGAGGACGGCCGGGCGTTGCGGGAGCGCAAGGGCCTTGTCGATAACCTTGAGGCCGGATTTTCCGGGCATCCGGAGGTCGGTCAGGACGACGTCAAAGGGCTGGGAATCGAGAAGATTAAACGCTTCGTCCGCACTGGCGGCGATGGACACGTCGTAGGTCTCGGCCAGCGCCTGCTGCAGACCTTCGCGGGTGTGTTTCTCGTCGTCGACGATGAGCACGCTGGGAACCATGGGAGGATTCACAGGCTGGGGGCACGGGCGGTCAAGCCCGGCGGCGGCCGCCGCTACTTCGCGGGCTGGGTAGCGAGGCGCTGCGCGGCGGGGGCGAGGCGGCTCAGCATGATGCTCGGCGGCGGCGTGGAATCGACGATGGCTAGGAACTTCTCGCGCCGCGCGCGCAGGAGTTCGCGGGCCTTGGCCTGCTGGGCGGCGTCGATTTTGAGATCCTTGACGAGACCGTCGAACTTCATCGAAGGCGCGACCATCCAGAGGACGCCGAAGAGCGAGCGTTGGCGGAGCTGTTCGATTTCCTCGTCGGTGAAGGGCTCGGGCGCGGCGGCGACGGCGGCGGCGGTCTTGGACATGCGTTCGGCGCGGCGCCGCTGGGCGGCGAGATAATCTTTCTGCTGCTCCGGCGTCAGCACCGCAGCAAGATCGCGGTCAAACTCGGCGTCGAGGGCGTCGATGCGCCGGCGGTAGTCTTCGATTTGCGGGCGCAGGCGTTCGATCTCGGCGGCGAGTTGGGCGCGGTTGAGCGGAGCGCGCGCGGGCGCGGCCGCTCGGACTTCGGCGGTCGAGGGGAAGCGCTGGGCGGAAAATTCGGCGAGCAAGGGCGCCGGCGGCGCGGGCAGAGGCCGGGCGCGCTCGACCCAGAGCCCGGCGGCCCACCCGACACCGAAAACGGCGACGGTGAGTCCGGCGATCAGAACGCGGGATTGGGTCCTCATTTGGCGGCGAACTCGTCCGAGTCGGCGGCGATTTTTTCCCAGCCGGCGACGATATCGTCCCTCTCGACGGGATTCTGGTTGGCCGAGCGGTAGAGCGAGACGACGGCCAGGCAGATGATCGCCGTGGCTGCGCTCAGGGAAAAGATACCGAGGAGGGAGGGCGCGGCCTCGGCACCGGCGCGGGCGGCGCGCAGGACGCGGTCGGCAAAGCCGGGGCGGAGTTGGGCGGAGGCGTGGCGCCGGAGTTCGGTCCAGACTTGGTCTTCAGTTTTCATGGTGGGCTTGGTAGTGTTCACGGAGGTGCTCCCGGGCGCGGTGGAGGCGGGCCTTCACCGCCGCGACAGTGGAGCGGAGGGTGACGGCGATTTCAGCGTGGCTGCGGCCTTCCTGCACGAGGGCGAGGAGGGCGCGATCCTGCGGCCGGAGTTGTTCGAGGGCGTGGCGGAGGGCGTCGAGTTCCTCTGAACCGACGGCACCCGCGGGCTCGGGCACGTTTTCGTGCTCGGGGGCGAAAGGCGTGAAGATCCGGCGGAGTTTCTGCCGGCGGAGGTGATCGATGCAGGTGTTGCGCGCGAGCCGGAAAAGCCACGACTCAAACTGCTCCGGTTTCTGCAGGCCTGCGATAGCCCGGACCAATTTGATAAAGACGAGTTGCGTGATGTCCTCGATCGCATCGCTGCGACCGACGACGGCGTAGACGAATCCGGCGATGCGGTGCTGGTAGGCCACGATGAGCTCGCGCTGGGCGTCCGGATCGCCGCGTTGCACGCGGCGGATAAGGTCGACCGAGGGAGTCGGCTGGGTGGATTCCATTTCGTGTTCATTGCGTCTCCCAGCCAGACGCAGAGCGCCGGCTAAAGATACACGACATTCCGATGGCGTTGGGCGGAGGGTGAGGCAATCTTTCCCGTGCCCGCCGCGCCGCCGGCAGCGAGGGGCGTCACGCGGGCCGGCCGCCGCCCAGCATGCGCACGCGACGGTCTTTGCGGGGGAATTGCAGGGTTACGACCGTGCCAATGCCCTCCTTGCTTTCGATCCCGACCTGCCCGCCGTGTTCGCGAAGAATCCGTTGCACGATCATAAGGCCGAGGCCGTGGCCGCCGGGCTTCGTCGTGTGGTAGGGCTGAAAAAGGCGGACGAGGTCGTCCTGCTTGATGCCGCTGCCGCTGTCACCGAAGAGGAGAAAGACCGAATCGTCGTCGGCGCGCGCGCGGATCTTGAGCCGGCCGCCCGGGGCCATCGCTTCGAGGGCGTTTTTATTGATGTTGAAAAACACCTGTTTGATCTGGTTGCGGTCGGCCATGACCGTGGGCAGCGCCCCGAGCGCCTCGGCTTCGACGGTCACGCGGCGATCCGCAAATTCACGCTGTTGAAAGCGCAACACCTCGGTCAGCAACTCGCCCAGATCGAGCTCGGCCAGATCCGGGGGCCGCGGGCGGATGGCATCGAGGAAGTTGCTGATGATTCCGTCGAGGCGGGTGACCTCGGCCCGGCAAACGCCAAGGGACTCGGTCAACGAATCGACCTCCTTCGATGCCTTCAGCTTCCTGAGCTTACGCTCGATAAGCTGGAGATGGATCGTGAGCGAGTTCAGCGGATTGCCGAGTTCGTGGGCGACCCCGGCGGCCAAAAGCAAGATCGACGACGTGCGCTCGTCCTCGAGTTGTTGCGCGGTCGCCTGCTTGTCGCGGGTGACATCGGATAGAATCACGGCAAACCGCCGCTGATCGCCCCGGCTTTCGCCGCGAAACGGCACCATGTAGAGGCGCACCGTGCGCGGCTCCGGGTAGGTGAGGACGAACTCGCGCGCCACGACCGGCAACGCGGCGGCGGTGTCGTCTTCGAGCGCGCTTCCGAGCGAGGGGCGGAGACCGGGGACGAGCCGCCAGAGGATCTGGCCCGCGAGTTCATCCTCGCCCAAGCCGATGAGCCGGTGCGCGGCATCGTTGGCGTAGTCGATCTCCCCGTCGAGCGTGACGACGAGCACGCCCTCCTGGAGGGTGTTGAAGATCTCCTCAAGCAAGCCCCGTTCGCGGGCGAGCCGTTGGACGAGGTTGGCGAGGTTGACCGAGTCGAGGGTGTCGATCCGCCCGAGGACCCGGTCGAGTGAGGAATTTTTCTTGGCAGCCATGGGGAGTGCGGATTTTCAAAGACCGAAAACATCCGCGTAGGGCGATTGAAGCAATCCGCACTCCGCGCTCCGCAATCCGCAATCGGAAATCATCCGAGGAAGTCCATCTGGTCGGGATCGACGCGGCCCGCGAGCAGTTTGCGCAGAAACATCTCGCGGTGCTGGGGGGTGCGGCCGAGACGCAGGACCGCCTCGCGGTGTTCCTCCGTGCCATAGCCCTTGTGGACGGCGAACCCGTAGCCGGGAAATTCCGCGTCGAGCGCGACCATGAGGCGGTCCCGCGTGACCTTGGCGACGATCGAGGCCATCGCGATACAGAGGGAACGGGCGTCGCCCGAGACGATCGCGGTGTGCGGATAGGGAAACGCCCGCAGAGGCAGACCGTCCACGAGCACCCGGGCCGAAACCGTCGGCCGGAACGTCGCGACTTCCTCCGGCGCGGTGAAAAGATCGGGTTCGGTCTTCCGGGCGAAGGCGCCGGGCGGGTAAATGCCCTCGAGCGCGCGGCGCATCGCGAGCTTGGTGGCGCCGAGGATGTTGAACTGCGCGATCTCGCCGACCTCGGCCGCGCCATAGTGCGCGTGGATTTTTCCCTCGGCGGCTAATATCTCAAAGTCCGCCCAGAGCGCCTCGCGTTCGGCGGCCGACAACAATTTCGAGTCGTTGATCCGCCGGGCGTTCGCATCGGCCCAGCGGCTCGCCAAAAACTCCCGCGACACCAGCACCGCCCCGGCGACCACCGGGCCGGCCAGCGCGCCGCGCCCGGCCTCGTCGACGCCGATGAGGCCCGTGACTCCCTCGACCTGCTTCAGGTCGAAACTGCGCAACTGACGACGCTTGGCCATGCCGGGTGCGGGGCGACGCCTCACCACTCCATCCGGGGCGGCGGCGGCTTCAGCGGCAACTCGTCGAGTTTGCCGGCGGCGGAGACAACTTCATAGGCGGTGCGGAAATGCAGCTTGGCAAAATCTCCCAGCGCGCGGACGCCGAACTTTTGCATGATCTGGTCGGCCTGGATTTTCACCAAGGGACCCGCGCCTTTTTGCAGTTTGTCGCCGAACTGTTTTGAAAGCGCGTGCATCGCGCGGATGAACTCGGCGCGCGCCACGACGGAGGCGGCGGCGACGACCGGATCCGATTCCGCCTTGGTGCGCATGCGGAGCTCGAAGTTTTGCACGCCTTTCTTCGTCAGCTCCCGCTGCACGAGCGGCTGCTCGGTAAATTGGTCGAGCAGCCCCCACGGCACCGGGCGTTTCGCGAGGGCGTCGCCCAGCGCGGTCGCGTGCTGCCAAGCGAGCAAGCGGTTGAGGTTCGCACCGGGCCGGCCCATCAGCTCGTTGTAACGCGCCATCGTGCGGCAGTAGCAGACCTCGACGACGGCGCCCTTGGTGCCGCGGATCAGCACGTCGAGCCGGATGATCTGGTTGTCGACGATCTTTTTGGAGTCCTGCACCCCGGCCTCGCGCCAGGTGTCGATCATGCCCTTGTCGGCAATGACGGTGGCGGCGACCACCGGCCCGAAAAAATCGCCCTTGCCGCTCTCGTCCAAACCCGCGTGCGGCTCGAACCAATCGGGATGGAGCACCTCGTCGTAGCCGAGCTTGGCCGCCATCGTGATCTCGGGTTCGAGCGTCATGCATACGAATTCCTCGGTGCCCTTGCCGGCGATCACGACGACCTTGCGCTTGTCGTAGGCCGTGACGTTGACGTCGTTGCCGCGGAAGGCGAAGCGCGCGTAGGGCACCTCGAACAGCTCCCATTGCTGCGCCTCGCAGACGGCGCGGAGTTTCTCCATCTGCCCGTCGTCGAGCTTGATGGTGTAGGTGCTGAGCTTCTTGGGTTTTTCCTCGGCAGGTTCGCCACGCTTGGCCATTAGACCTCGCATAGTCACAAAAACTCCGCCGATGACACGCAAAACTTCCGCCGCCCGCAACGCCGCCGCCCTCGCCGGACGCGGTGCGGAGTTTTCCTCTGTCTTGACCGGCTGGTATCGCGCCCATGCCCGCCGCCTGCCGTGGCGGGAAACGCCCTCCCTCTACAAAACGGTCGTCAGCGAGTTCATGCTGCAGCAGACGCAGGTGAAAACGGTGCTCCCCTACTTCGCCCGCTGGCTGGCCGCCTTCCC
>JBDNFZ010000365.1:0-2417 GCA_041689555.1 Opitutaceae bacterium
CCAAACTCGATCTCGCCCTCGCCACCGGCAACAACTCAACCCTCTTCGACAACGAAGCTGGTGCAGCCCGCCCCGTGGACCCCGCGCGCTGCGCGTTGAATCTTCTCACGTTTCAGTGTTTCTCCCCCGGTGGCACCATCGGCATCGCTCGCTGGAACGGCCACGACACCACCGGCAAAGGCTTCTGCAAACACGCGCCCGCCACGCCTTCCAGTATGCTGCACACGCTTCTCATCGGCTCCACCCTGCTTGAGACCATCGCGCACAATCTCCTCACCCGCGAACTCGTGAGCTACAACGTCACGAAGGGCTGGGGTCAGCCCGTTTGGGAATTTCCGATCGGCCAAGCGACCGACACCGCAGCCATCGCGAACGCCACGCTCACCTACCTCGGGCGCTTGGTTCCGCTCAGCCGCGCCATTCGTCTCGACTCGGCCGGCGGCGGCATCGTGCTCGCCAACGGCTTCGACTACCCGATTTTTCCCGCCTACCGCGAGACCACCGCGACGATCGTCACGCGCAAGGACGAGTTGGGCGTTCTCCCCGCTTCCACCGGGCGCGGTATATGGCGTCAGCTCCACGCCATCACCATCAAGCGCCGCGCCGAGGCCGATCAAACTTCCGGCCCGCTCGCCCTCACACTCAACTCACTCGACCACGCTACCACCCTATGGATCGGCGCTCTCGTCACCGACAAAGCGAAAATCGAAGACGTCGTTGAGTCGACCTACACTGTCCCGCCCGCGCTTTTCGATCCTTTCGGGCGGCGCTTCTACGAGTCAGGCGTAAAACACGCCGAGGAAAAAGACAGCGCGCTCAGCAAAGCCATCGGCGCCTACGCGGGCACACTCAAGATAGACTCTCCCGCCTACGACATCTCCCGCCAACACTTCTGGACCCGCGTCGAGCAATCGCTCGCCCACCTCTTCGCCGTCGCCGAAAAACTCACCCCGCCCGACCAACTCGCCGCCTCCCCGTGGGGCAAAGCCGTGCACGCCGCCGCGCGCGCCGCCTACGAGCGCACCTGCCCGCGCCGCACCCCGCGCCAGATCCAAGCCTACGCCCTCGGCCTGCGTCATCTGTTCTTCTCCGCCTCCGCGCCCAAAACCAAAAAAGCCAAAACCAAAGCCACCGTCTCCCCATGAGCCACGTCACACCCAGAGAACGCGCCGCCCGCTTCGTCGGCGCGCTCCGCCTCCTTCACGCGAAGCAAGATCGCGGCGCCCTCGCCGCCCTCCGGCGCGGCCTCAGCCCCGCCACCGTCATGGCTGCCTGGCCCGTCGTCGCCCGCCTCGGCGGCGACATCGGCCAACCCGGCGAATCCGTCCACGTCGATCTCGCCGCCCTCTTCGCCACCCACCCGCTCGAATCCTCCGCCCGCAACTTCGGCGAAACCTGCCGCGCCATCGCCACCGATGACAAGGGCGGCCTGATCGACAGCCATGAGCGCCGCTTCCGTCGCCTCCTCGCCGCCGACTCCCCCGCCGATCTCTCCGGCCAACTCCGCGCTTGGGTGCGCCTCGCCGCCAGCAAAGGCGTCGGCGTGAACTACGAATCACTCTTCGCCGACCTCTGGAACTGGCGCTGGTATGCCGACGACATCCGCGTGCAGTGGGCCCGCGCCTTCTGGCGCTCCGGCGAAGACGCCGCACCCGCCGCCTCCGCCCCTGCTCCCATCGCCGAACCCTCCACCCCTGCCCTCCCATGAGCACCGCCACCCTCGCCACTCCGGCCCCCGCCGCGCCCGCCGCCGACCTCGTCACCGTGCCGCTGCACCTCACCCAGATTCACGTCGATTACGAGCAGGCCGCCCGCCTCCTCAAAATCCGCGACACCTACGACTGGCACCAACTGATCTGGCAGGCTTTCGGCGGTCCCGGTCGCGACGGCGCACCCCGCGATTTTCTCGTCCGCATCGACCAAAAGGAAGATGCCTTCCGCGTGCTTGTCCTCTCCCAGACCGTGCCCACCCGCCCCGACTGGTGCCCGAGCGCGAACTTCGCCACCAAGCCCATCCCCGACTCCTTTTTCACCCACCCTCGCTACGCCTTCACCCTCCTCGCCAACCCCACCAAAAAAATCCGCTCCACCGCCGCCGGCGAGCGCACCAAAAACGGCCGCCGCGTCCCCCTCACCACCCGCGAGGACCTGCTCGCATGGCTCACCCGCAAGTCTCCCTCCGCCGGTTTTTCTTTCGATCCCGAGACCGCGCAAACCATCCCGCGAGGCCGCGAGTATTTCCACAAAGACAAATCGTCCACCCACGGCCTCCACGCCGCCGTCGAGTTTCGCGGCCAGTTAAGCGTCACCGATCCTGCCGCCTTTCGCGCCGCCGTCGCCACCGGCCTCGGCTCCGCCAAAGCCTTCGGCTTTGGTCTCCTCGTCCTCGCTCCGCTCTCCTGAACCCCCCCCAGCTC
>JBDNFZ010000366.1:0-2875 GCA_041689555.1 Opitutaceae bacterium
GGCTCGCCGCGGCGGGCGCGAGCTACGGCGGCTACATGGCGGCATGGATGCTCGGCCACACGGATCGTTTCCAGTGCATCATCAATCACGCCGGGGTGAACAGCTCCTACGCAATGTATGCCAGCGATGTGCCGCACGGGTTTCCGCAGGTGATGGGCGGCACGCCGTGGGCGAACCTCGAAGGCATGCAGCGGCAGAACCCGATGTTTTACGCGAAGGCTTTCAAGACGCCCACGCTCATCCTCCACGGCGAGCTCGACTACCGCGTGCCTTACGGCAACGGCCTCGAGCTCTACGGCGTGCTCCAGTCGCTCGGCGTGCCCTCGCGCCTGGTGGTTTTCCCCAACGAGAACCATTGGATCCTCACGCCGCAGAACGCGATCCACTGGCACTGGGAAATGCAGGATTGGTTGCGCCGCTACATCGGCGTGAAGCCGACGCTGGCGAAGCCGAGCTTCGACGGAGACGCGAAGTGATTCCGATCGGTTTTCAAGCTGAGACGAACAACGCCTTTTTGTAGGAGCCTGCTTGCAGGCGATTGCTTTTTTTGCAGGAGCTTGCCGGCGATTCCCTTTTTTAAGAGTTCGCTCACAGGCGATTTCACCCGTGCCGGCCGACCACATTGTTCGGAATCGCCTGCAAGCGGCTCCTGCCTCGCGGAAATTGCGTCTCATCTTGAATGCGAACGGGATTAGGCACGTGAATTTTTAAGGTGAGACGAACAACGGCTTTTTGTAGGAGCCTGCTTGCAGGCGATTGCTTTTTTAGGAGCTTGCAGGCGATTTCACCCGCGCCAGCCGGCCACATTGTTCGGAATCGCCTGCAAGCAGGCTCCTACCTCCGGAAATTGCGTCTTATCTTTAATGCGAACGGGAACAGGCGCGTGAATTTTTAAGGTGAGACGAACAACGGCTTTTTGTAGGAGCCTGCTTGCAGGCGATTGCTTTTTTAGGAGTTCGCTTGCCGGCGATTCCCTTTTTAAGAGCTCGCTCGCAGGCGACTTCACCGGTGACGGCCGACCGCATTATTCCAAATCGCCTGCAAGCAGGCTCCTGCCTCCCGGAAATTGCGTCTCACCTTGAACGCGAACTCGACTAGGCGGTGGAATCGAGCGCCGGCGGCGGACCTCGGCCTGAACCTATAAAGTCGCGGCGGTTCACCTTGAAGAAAGGCAGCGCAGCCGACTTTTCGCTCGACTACAAAGTGTGCGGCAACTGCCTTAGGCCACTCGAACCCCCCCCTATTACCTCATGAAAAAATTCATCTCCGCTTCTTCGCTCGTCCTCATGCTCGCCGCCGGCTCTCTCGCCAACGGTGCCGAAACCAAGCCTGCGGCGGCTCCGGCTCCGGCGGAGGCTCCGCCTGCGCCTGCGGCCACCGGCCTGGCGGGTCACTTCTGGGGCAAATGGCAGGGGCAGGATGAGTCGGGCGGCCAGCTCACGCTCAAATTCACGCCGGGCAAAGAGGCCTGGAGTTTCGAGGCGGTTTTCACCTTCGAAGGCAACCCGGTGCCGACCACCGCGAAGTCCATCACGGTGGACGGCGGCAAGGTGGAACTGGTGTTTGCTTGGGAGATCCAAGGCACCGCGTCCACCTCCAAGCTGACCGGCGAATTGAAGGGCAACGATCTGGCGGGCACCTACGAGAGCACCTCACAGGAAGGTGCGGCGAAGGGTAAATGGAACGTTTCCCGCATCGCCAAAGGCTACTGATCGGTGCCGCTAGACTGACCTGTGTTGAGCGCGGTGCGCGTTCCGAACCCGCCGTGCAGAAGGTCGTCATAAACCAGTCCACCGCTCCGTCCCCGGCCCATGAAGCAACGCATCGGAATCATCGGCGGCGGGCTGGCGGGACTCTCGGCGGCGGCGCATCTGCTGCTGTCGGCCGAGGCGGAGTGCGAGATCGAGGTCTTTGAAGCGGCGCCGTTTCTCGGCGGGCAATGCGCCTCCTGGCTCGACGCCAAGGGGCGGCCGGTCGAGGTCGGGATCCATCTGGATTTTCCGTGGTATCGCAACAAGGACGCGCTGTTCGAAGCCATCGGGCATCCGCTGCTGCTGCGGGAGACCGACGGAAATTATTACGTGTGCAACGGCGCGACCGGGAAAATCGACACGTTGCTGGCCGGAAAGTCCGTCTTCAAAACGCTGCGCGGCCTCGCGACGTTTCCCGGGCTGACGCTGACCGAGCGGCTCGAATTGAGCGGGCTGGTCGTGCGGATTTTGCGGATGAGCGACGCCGAAGCGGAGACGTTCGATAAATTATCGGTAACGGATTTCTTGAAGGTGCTGAACGTGAGCCCGGCGGTCGCCGAGCAGTTGTCGATCGAAGCCGTGACGATCCAAGGGCTGCGTCCCGAGGAGGCCGGCGCGACGTCGTTCATCAAGTTTCTGCGCACGATGTATGGGAGCATGGGGCAGTTTAACACGACGTTCTTCGGGGCGCCGCTGGCGGATGCGCTGATCGGCCCGCTGGAGCGATTCGTGCGGGCGCGGGGCGCGGCGGTTTTTCTGCAAACCCCGGTCTCGGGTGTCTTGGCCGGCGACGGCGAGGGTCCGCGCATCGTGCTGGGTTCCGGTGAGAGCCGGGCGTTTGATGAGGTGATCTTCGCGATCCCGGGCTACGCGGTGCCGCCCTTGTTGCCCGCCGCGCTCCGCACGCAGCCGCCTTTCGCGGGGCTGCACCGGCTGGCGGAGACGCCGATCGTCACCCTCACGCTTTGGTATGACGCGCAGGTTTTTACCGACGGGAATATCTACATCTCCAACCGGGACCGGACGCACGGGCCGATTTTCGACGCCGTCGCGGACAAAGCGCACCACTGGCGCGGCTGGAGCGGACTGCGGCACACGGGCAGTATCGTGCAGGTGCTGATCGA
>JBDNFZ010000367.1:0-9812 GCA_041689555.1 Opitutaceae bacterium
AGCAGGCCGCCCGAGCTCAAAGTGAACGCCGCCAGCATGAGCCACGGTTTTTTCATGGTCCGGCGCTCGGCCCGAGCTCTTGTAACAACCGCAGGGCCGCGCGGTGCCGCGGAGCCTCTTCCAACGCCTGCAACACATGCCTCCGTGCCTCGGGGTCACCTTGCCGGTGCAGCATTCGCGCGAGCTCGAATTGCACTTCGGCCGGATTCGCCGGGTCGAGACGGAGCAGGGTCCGGTTCGCCGCGATCGCGACCGCGTCCTCGCCGAGCGCGGCCGTCGCCTGCGCCCGTGCCCGCCACGGTGCCGCGACCAAGGGATTGATCTCGAGCCAGCGCCCCGCGTTCACCGCCACGTCTTGCCAGTCGGCCGCCGCCGTTCCGAGTTCGATCAGCCGCTGGTAGGCGTCCGGGGCCTCCCCGTCGATCCTCGCCAAGCGCTGGAGGCTCACCCGTTCTCCGACCGTCTCACCGAGCTCGCGCTGGGCCCGGGCCAGCAGTCGCCAAGCGCTGTCGTCGCCGCGTTGCGCGGGATAGAGCGCGAGCAACCGGTCGAGCGGCACCTTAGCCTCCGCCCACTTTTTTTCCGTCAACGCCTTCCGCGCCCGCTGCAAAAGTGAGTAATAATTGTCCGAGCGTTCCGCGGCCCACTCGGTGAGCAAATCCGGCTTGGCCGACCGCCCCAACGCCACCGCCGGCTGCTCCCAGTCCAGCTCGGCGCCGAGAGCTTTTGCCTGCGCTTTCGCATACTCCGCGAAGCCCGACTCGATCACCGCGATCGGCGCGATGTTCTGCTCGAGCGCGCGGTTGATGTCGTTCCCCTCGCGCAGCGTCCGCAGCACCGCGAGCAATTTATCCAACCCGTGCCGTTCGATCAAAAACTCGACGACCATCGACGCCTGATAGTAGGCAAACTGCAGCCGCTCGGGCGAGGGCGGGGCGAGAAACGCCGCGCTCATGCTGCCCACCGGGATCAGCCCCTTGCCCAAAATCATTTCGCGATAGGCCGGGGTCATTTGCTGTCCCCACGCCGGATTCGCCTGCCGCTCTTCATAGACGGAGATACCTTCGCTCAACCACCGCGGCATCCGGTTCCGCGTCGCCTGCAAGGTCACCACGTGGCAAAACTCGTGCCACAGCACCGACTGCCAGTTGGTCCCCTGCGCCGCAGTCGAGGCCGGGCTGTTCGCCGTGACCACCCGGCCGAAACACACGCCCAGAAAACCCGCGACATCCGGCATCCCGAAGGTCCGCACCGCAAAATCCTTCGGGTCCGCAAAAATATCCACGAGCGTGGGTTTCTGCAGTTCCGCGCCGTATTTCCCCACGAGCGCGGTCTGCGCCCGCGCCAGCAGCGCCATGACTTCCTGCCCGTAAACCGACGCTTCGTGCTTCGTCATCCTGACCTCGAAGTCGGCGCTGCGGAGCGTCGTGTAGGCGGTCATCGTGTCTTTCAGCGTCACGAGGTTAAAAGCCTCCACGTCGTAGCCGTCCGCCTGGTGAACTTCCTGCGCCAATCGCCAGCCCTCGACTTCGTCGCCGAGCCGCAGCAGATCGCTCGCGAGCTGGGCCTTGGCCGGCAGATACTCCGGGTCGAATTTAATGGCCTGACGCTGCCGGGCAGACCCCTCGGCAAACCGATACTTCCTCGAGAGTTTTTCCCCGATCCGCCAATCCACCCGCGGGTTGTTCGGCCAGGTCCGCAGCGCCTTATCGCGGGCGGCCCACTCGTCGGCCGCGTCGTAACGAAGGTGCGCCAGCACCGCCCGCAGAGCCCAGGCATCCGGCTGGTCGGGGTGAACCTCGAGCACCTTGGCCAGATCCGCTTCGGCCTCGGCGTAGCGTTCCCCGTCGATGGCATGATCGGCCCGCAACAGAAGACTGGGCGCATGGCGGGGATTCGCCTCCAGCGCCTGCTCCAGCGACGCCAGCATGGTCTTGCGGTCGCCTTCCTCATGCGCCCGCGCCAGCCCGTAATTCAGGTCCGCATCGGCCGGCCGTTGCTTCAGGCCTTCCTCATACGCCGTGGCTGCCAGCGCAAAGTCGTGCTTCTCCAGAGCCAGTTCACCGCGCGCAAGATAGACGTCGCGCAAACCGGGCGCGGCTTTCTGCGCGGGCGCGTAAACCTTCGACAACACAATCTTCGGATCCGCGCCCAGAAGCAGGGCCGCCCGGCCGAAGACCACGAGATCGGGAGCCGAACGATAAGCCGAAGGCCGGTTCGCATAAAGCGAGCGCACCATGCCCAGATACACGGTAGCCTGCTCGGGCTTGCCGTTGGCAAACGCCACCTCGCGCCCGAGCCATTGCAGCCGGAGGCTCTGCGGCAATCGGCCGAGGCCCTCCCGTAACGCCGCCTCGGCTTCTTCGGCGCGGCCCAGCGCCAGCAACGCCTCGACATAAAGCAGGTGGCCTTCCTCGTCGCCCGGCGCGGACGCCACCGTGCCCGAGGCCAGCCGCACCGCCGCCTCGTAGTTACCCGCGGCCCATTCTTTCCGACCGTCTCCCGCGCCCGCGCCTTCCAACCGGCCGAGCCAGCCTGCCGCCAAGACCAGCAGCACGATCAGCGGACAACAGACCCGGATTCGCGGGGCGGGCGTCGTCGGTGGGTTCCGGCTCTCGAGCATTCGCTACTGGTAGCGCGCGGCGTTCCCTTGGCAAGGGGCGCAGATGATAAAACCGCCGAAAAATCCGGACGCCTACCGACCGGCCGCCCGCACCCGCTTCACCAGCTCCGGATTGCGGTCCAATTCCTCGGTCAGGGCCTCGAATCCGCGGAGCGCCGGCCGGCTCACGTGGTGTTCCATCCCCTCGACGTCGCGGTAAATCGTATGTTCATCCATCCCGAAATGCCGCAACAGCCGGGTCAGGATCGTGTGGCGCTTTATGATGTCGTCCGCGAGTTTCTCGCCGGCCTCGGTCAGCGTCACGCCGCGATATTTCTCGTATTTCAACAAGCCCTCCAGCGCGAGGCGCTGCGTCATGTTGGTCACGCTGGCCTGCGCGATGTCGAGCGTCGCCGCGATGTCCACCGCCCGTGCGTAACCCTTGCTCCCGATCAGCTGCGAAATGCACTCGAGATAATCCTCGCGCGCCGCCGAGGGCTTGAGGATCGCGATTTTGCCCGCGCGCGCCTTCGTCGCCGGCTTGGCGGGCGCGGCGGCGGATTTTTTTCGGGCGGCGGGACGCGGGGGGAGGGACGGCACGGAGGACACTCTGCGGAAGCGGAAAGACAATTCAACCCCGCAATATTTTTTAGTTGCGCCTAAGTTTTTGTCGCCCACCAAGTATAGCCATGGCTAATAAATCTATCCTTACCCAACACGGATGGGCTTGCGCCGCCCTCGCCCTTTCCCTCGCCGCCGCGCCCTTCGCCCATGCCGCCGACTCCGCCCGGCCCCGCGTCCTCACGACCTTCACCATCCTCGCCGACATGGCCCGCAACGTCGCCGGCGAACACGCCGACGTCGAATCCCTCACCAAGCCCGGCGCCGAAATTCACGGCTACGAACCCACGCCCAAGGACATCGTCAAAACCCAGCGCGCCTCCCTCGTCCTTTGGAACGGCCTCAACCTCGAGCGCTGGTTCGAGAAGTTTTTCGACAACGTCCGCGGCGTCCCCCAGGTCCTGCTCACCGCCGGCATCGAGCCCATGGGCATCACCGAGGGCCCCTACGCCGGCAAACCCAACTCCCATGCGTGGATGTCCCCCGCCAACGCCGTCGTTTACGTCGAAAACATCCGCGCCGCCCTCGCCCGAATCGACCCCGCCAACGCCGCCGCCTATTCCGCCAACGCCGCCGCCTACTCCGCCAAAATCCGCGCTCTCGACGCCCCCGTCCGCGCCCAACTCGAGCACATTCCCGCCGCCCAACGCTGGCTCGTCACCAGCGAGGGCGCGTTCTCCTATCTCTGCCGCGACTACGGCCTCCGGCAACTCTACCTCTGGCCCATCAACGCCGACGCCCAAGGCACGCCCCAACAGGTCAAGCGCGTGATCGACCTCGTGCGGCAACACAAAATCCCCGTCGTTTTCAGCGAGAGCACCATCAGCGACAAGCCCGCCCGCCAAGTCGCCAAGGAAACCGGCGCCCGCTACGGCGGCGTCCTCTACGTCGATTCCCTCACCGACGCCAAGGGACCCGCTCCCACCTACCTCGCGCTGCTCCGGTATAACGCCGACACCATCGTCAATGCTTTCCTCGCCGCCCCCCGACCATGAACCTCCCCTCTCGCCTCGCGTTTCTTCCCGCCGTCTTGTTCGGCCTCACCGCCCTCGCCTCCGCACAACCCCCCGCACCCGCACCCGCCGATAAATCCGGCTACACCCTCTTCCACCCCACGCCCGCCGCCCTCCTCCGCGACCTCTCCACCGACCGCCCCGACCAGACCGAGAGCCCCTACACTGTCGACGCCGGCCATTGGCAGATCGAACTCGATTTCGTCAACGCCACCCTCGACCGCGAAGCCGGCGTCCGCACGTCCGCCCTCAACGTCGCCCCCGTCAACCTCAAACTCGGCCTCACCAACCGCACCGATATCCAGTTCATCTTCGACGGCTTCTCCCGCGAACGCGTCCGCACCGCCGGAGTCACCGCGACCAGCCGCGATTGGGGCGACCTCACCGTCCGCCTCAAAATAAATCTCTGGGGCAACGACGGCGGCGACACCGCCTTCGCCCTCATGCCCTTCGTCAAGGTCCCGCTCCGCCTCGGCGACGCCGGCAACGATCTCGTCGAGGGCGGCCTCATCCTTCCCCTCGCCCTCACCCTCCCCGCCGGCTTCGGCCTCGGCCTCATGACCGAGCTCGACTGGTTCACCGACGACACCGGCCGCCGCCGCCGCGCCGCCTGGATCAATACCGTCACCCTCAACCGCGACCTCACTTCCCGTCTCGGCGGCTACGTCGAACTCGTCTCCTCCGTCAGCAACGAGCGCGGCGCGCCCTCCGTCGCCCAGTTTGATTTCGGCTTCACCTACGCCGTGACGCGCGACGTGCAATTGGACGCCGGCTGCAACCTCGGCCTCACCCGCTCCGCGCCCGATTTCCAGCCTTTCCTCGGCCTCTCCGTCCGCTATTGATGCCCGCCGTGTCCACCGCCGCGCCCGCCGCATTTCCTGGGTTCGCGGCCCCGCTCACGCTCGCCGCCATCGACGTCGCCGTCACCTACCCCAACGGCCTCACGGCCCTCCGCGACGCGAGCTTCCGGCTTGAGGGCGGCACCATCTGCGCGCTCGTCGGGGTCAACGGCTCCGGCAAGTCCACGCTCTTCAAAGCCCTCATGGGCTTCGTCACCCCGAGCCGCGGCCGCGTCGAGATCGACGGTCGCCCCGTCCGCGAGGCGCAGAAACAGAGCTGGGTCGCCTACGTCCCGCAGGCCGAGGAGGTCGACTGGACCTTCCCCGTCAGCGTGCGCGACGTCGTCATGATGGGCCGCTACGGCTACATGAATTTCCTCCGCCGGCCGGGCGCCGCCGACCGCGCCGCCGTCGAGGAAAGCCTGCGCCGCCTCGGGATGTGGGACTTCCGCGACCGCCAGATCGGCGAACTTTCCGGCGGACAGAAGAAACGCGTCTTCGTCGCCCGCGCCCTCGCCCAACAGGGCCGCGTCATCCTCCTCGACGAACCGTTCACCGGCGTCGACGTGAAGACCGAGGAAGCCCTCGTGACGCTGCTCCGCGAGCTCCGCGACGAGGGCCGGCTCATCCTCGTTGCCACCCACAATCTCGGCTCGGTCCCCGAGTTTTGCGATCAGGTCGTCCTGATCAACCGCACCGTGCTCGCCTACGGTCCCACCGCCCAGGTGTTCACCGCCGCGAATCTCACCCGCGCCTTCGGCGGCGCCCTGCGGCTCTTCGACCTCGACCGCTCCACCGTCAACGACCACGACGGCCGCCAAGTCACCGTGCTCACCGACGACGAGCGCCCCCTCGTCCTCGGCAAAAGCGGCCACCTCGAATACCTCGACCGCACCGGCCGCGAAAAACTCATCTCCGACCGCGAGGAAGAGCAGAAGCGCAAAGAGTAGCCGCATGTCGCCCGCCTGGCTCACGCCTTTTCACTACGACTACATGGTCACCGCCATGTGGACGAGCGCGCTTATCGGCGGCGTCTGCGGTCTCCTCTCCGGTTTCGTCACGCTCAAGGGTTGGTCGCTCATGGGCGACGCCCTTTCCCATGCCGTCGTGCCCGGCGTCGCCCTCGCCTACATGGCCGGCCTGCCCTTCGCCGTCGGGGCTTTCATCAGCGGGCTGCTCGCCGCCGGGGCGATGGCCTTCGTGAAGATCAAGACTCCCGTGCGCGAAGACGCGGTGATCGGCATCGTCTTCACGACGTTCTTCGCCGCCGGCCTCCTCCTCATCTCGGTTTTCCCCAGCGGCGTAAACCTCAAGAGCATCATCTTCGGCAACATCCTCGGCATCGCCGCGGAAGACGTCCTCCAAGTCGTGATCGTCTCGGGCCTGTGCCTGCTCGTCCTCGCTCTGAAATGGCGCGACCTGATGCTTTTTTGTTTCGACGCCAACCAGGCCCGCTCCCTCGGGCTGCGCGTCGGCGCCCTTCACGTTGTCCTCCTTCTGCTGCTTTCCGCCACCGCCGTCGCCGCCCTCCAGGCTGTCGGCGCGATGCTCGTCGTCGCCATGCTCGTGACGCCGGGCGCCACCGCCTATCTGCTCACTGATCGCTTCGGCGTCATGCTCGTCATCGGCGGTGTTCTCGGCGCCGTCACCTCGTTCGTCGGCGCCTACGCCAGTTGCTTTTTCGACGGAGCGACGGGCGGCTGCATCGTCACCCTCCAGACCTTGGTCTTCCTCGTGGTGCTCTTCTTTGCGCCGAAGCACGGCGTGCTCGCCGGCCGCCGCACCTTGCGCCGGGCCCTCGCCCGCGAGGCCGCCCCATGGTCGAAACTCTGATCGAGCCGCTCCGTTTCGGCTTCATGCAACAGGCCCTCGCCATGGGCGCGTTGATCGGCGCGGTCGGCGCCGTGCTCTCGTGTTTCCTCGTGCTGCGCGGCTGGTCGTTGATGGGGGATGCGATCTCGCACGCGGTGCTGCCCGGCATCGTCCTCGCCTACATCGCCGGCCTGCCGCTCGCGCTCGGCGCCTTCGCCAGCGGGCTCTTCTGCGCCCTCGCGACCGGTTGGATCAAGACCCGCAGCCGGATCAAGGAAGACGCCGTCATGGGCGTGGTCTTCACCGGGATGTTCGCCGTCGGCCTCGTGCTCTTTTCCAAGACTCCCTCGGACCTCCATCTCGACCACATTCTCTTCGGAAATATTCTGGGACTCTCGGCCGCGCAGATCTGGCAGACCGGGGCCCTTTCCCTTGTGGTCCTCGCGGTCATCCTCGCGCTCCGCCGCGACCTGTTTCTCATCTGCTTCGATCCCACCCATGCCCGTGCCCTCGGCCTGTCCGTGCGCGGTCTGACCTACCTGCTCTTGATTCTGCTCTCGTTGGCAATTGTCGCCTCCATCCAAGCCGTCGGGCTCGTCCTCGTCATCGCTGTGCTCATCACCCCCGGCGCGACCGCCCAACTCCTCACCCGGCGCTTCGACCGGATGATCGTCGTCGCCGTGGTCATCGCCGTCGGCTCCGCCCTCGCCGGGGTCTATCTCAGCTACTTCATCGATGGCGCGCCCGCCGCCTGTATCGTGCTGGTGCAGGCGCTCGTATTCGCCGCCACGCTCCTCCTCGCTCCCGGCCGCGGCCTCCTCCGTCGACCGGCGCAGGCTTCGGCCGCCTAGAGAGGTTCGTCAGACCCCCGACCCCGCGCCGCTACGCGCCGCCCCGCGCCGCGCCGTGCCTCTCCGTGCCGCCCCGTGCCCGAAAAAGTGTCACGTATTACGTGACACTTCGCTCGTGAGCTTTACCACGGCGGACTTGTTCGCATCCCGACCGACAGCGAATAGAGAACGCACTTTCCCTCTCTTTCCCGGAGGGAAAACGCACCGCCGGTCGGCATCCAGCCCGATCAACCCGGCGCCGAGCCACGCCTGCCGCAAAACAAAGTGTCACGTATTACGTGACACTTCGCTCGTGGGCTTCATCACGTCGGACTTGTTCGCGTCCAGACCGACAGCGAATAGAGAACGCGCTTTCCCTCTTTTTCCCGGGGGGGGAAAACGCACCGCCGGTCGGCATCCAGCTTTATAAACCCGGCGCCGAGCCACGCCTGCCGCAAAATAAAGTGTCACGTATTACGTGACACTTCGCTCGTCAGCTTTAGCACGGCGGACTTGTTCGCGTCCCCACCGACAGCGAATAGAGAACGCGCTTTCCCTCTCTTTCCCGGAGCGAAAACGCACCGCCGGTCGGCATCCAGCCCGATAAATCCGGCGCCGAGCCACGCCTACCGCCAAACAAAGTGTCACGTAATACGTGACACTTTGCTCGGGCCGATAAATTCGGCGAGCCCGGTGGGGCGCGCTCGATCCGGCCCTTTCCCGGCACTTCCGCCTTGCCGCCGTTCGCCGTCGCCAACCACTCTCGGCCGCGATGTCGCAGACTTTCGCCCGCGTGGTTTTCGGTTTCACCGCCGTGTTTTTCTCGGCGTTCTTCATCTGGCCAATCTATCAGATCCTTCGCGGCGGCTTCATCGACGCCGACGGTAACATCACCTTCGCCTACCTGACGACGATCCTCTCCGATCCGACCTACCTCGGAGGGCTCAAGAATTCCTTTCTCATCGCCTGCACCGCCACGACCATGGCCATTTTGATCGCGCTGCCCCTCGCGTTTATCAGCGACCGCTTTCTGTTCCCAGGCAAAACCCTCCTCGGGTCCCTCGTGCTGATCCCGATGATTCTGCCGCCGTTCGTCGGCGCCATCGGCATCAAACAAATCTTCGGCCAATACGGCGCGTTCAACGCCCTTATCATCCAGATCGGGCTGCGTCCCGCCGGCTGGGCCTTCGACTGGTTTGCCGCCAACCAGTTCTGGGGCGTCTCGGTCGTGATCGCCCTTACGCTCTATCCGATCATCTACCTCAACGCCGTCGCCGCCCTCGCCAACGTCGATCCCGCCATGGAGGAAGCCGCCGAGAATCTCGGCTGCACCGGCTTGCGCCGTTTTTGGAAAATCACCGTGCCTCTCATCAAGCCGGGCCTCTTCGCCGGAGGAACCATCGTCTTCATCTGGGCCTTCACCGAGCTCGGCACCCCGCTGATCTTCGACTACGCGCAGGTCACCAGCGTGCAGATTTTCTACGGGCTCAAAGATATCGGCGGCAACCCGTTCCCCTTCGCCCTCGTCGCCGTGATGCTCGTCGCCTCGATCACGCTCTACGCCATCGGCAGGGGTCTCTTCGGCCGCGACGGCCATGCCATGATGGCCAAGGCCACGAGCGCCGGCGGGCCCCGCTCGCTCACGCCCGGTCGCGCGTGGTTCTGCACCGCGCTCTTCGCCGGTGTGACGTTCATCGCGGTCCTCCCCCACCTCGGCGTGTTGCTCGTCGCCTTCTCCAAGGATTGGTATGGCTCGATTTTTCCGCAGAACTATACCCTCGAAAACTTCTCCATCGCGCTCGGCCATGATCTCACCGTGCCGGCGATCGCCAACAGCCTGAAGTTTGCCAGCATCTCCACCATCATCGACATCTTCCTCGGGATCGCGATCGCCTACGTCGTCGTCCGGACGAAACTCCGCGGCCGGCAGATTCTCGACTTCCTCGCCATGCTGCCCCTCGCGGTCCCGGGCATCGTCCTCGCCTTCGGTTACCTCGCGATGTCGCAGGAGGGAAAGTTTTTCTCGTTCCTCAATCCCGCAACCGATCCGACGATCCTGTTGATCATCGCCTACTCCGTCCGTCGCCTGCCCTAC
>JBDNFZ010000368.1:0-3247 GCA_041689555.1 Opitutaceae bacterium
CGGCGCCTGGGGGGAATTGAACAGAGCGTCCAATTTTACGCTGATGTTCTGCGCGGTGCTGTTGTGGCGAACGATGTAGGCGCGGGCATCGTCGGAAGCCGGCCGTTGCGCGACCGCTTCGCGGAATCCCTCCTCACTCGCAAGGTCGCCGGCCACACCGGAATTGGGGACCAGCAGCGCGAGACGGCGATGACCCTTGCCGAGGAAGATGCCGGCGGCGTGGCGGCAGACTGAGCGATAGTCGACATCGAGCGAGGGAAGTTTGATGTCAGGGTGGCAGGATCCGAGCACGAGGGCGGGGACAGAGTGCTCGCAGAACCAGCTTTGCAGTTCTTTGCTGACGGATAGAAGCACGCAGCACAACACCCGGTTTTGGCGGACGAAGTCCTCGATTTTGCGGCGTTGCGTCCACGCGCTTTGGGGCGGGCATACTAGGATCTCGGTGGCGAACCCCTGTTCCGCGAGTGAGGAGCGCATTTCGCTGATACGCTGGTAGGAGCTGAGCGGCATATGGGCGACGGGCTCATGGGTGATGAGGCCGACCAGGCGATTTTGCCGACGGTTGGTTTCGCCGGTCGGTGTCAGCAGCCGGTTGCGTCGGCCTTGGTGGATCTCGATCCGGCCTTCTTTGGCCAGCAGGCGGAGGGCGGCCCGGATCGTCGGGCGGCTGATTTGGTAGAGCTCGCACAGGCGCCGCTCGCTCGGCAGGAACCCTTCCCAGGTTCCTGCTTCGATCGCCTTGGCGATGGAGACCGCCGCCTGCGCGGAGAGGGAGAAGCGCTTGGGGATCTCGAAAGGAACTGAACTGTTCACAAGTAGTTACCAGTAATTGGGACTAGGCCCGGGTTTGCACGCATGGCATTTCCACCGCAGTGAATCCTTCTCCCGATGTGCATCTTTGGTCGGCCGCCCCGACCCCTCTCACAAGTGACCTCACGGTCGATATATCCGCGGTCGAGCGGATGATCCGCGACGCCATCGCGGGTGGAATCCAAGGTGTTTTCTTGGCGGGCACCTGCGGAGAAGGCCCTTGGTTGCCGGACCGCGAACGCACCCGGCTGGTGCAGGCCGCCGTGGCGGCCGCAGACGGAAATCTGAAGATCGCCGCGCAGGTCTCGGACAATTCCGTGCCACGCATCCTCGACAACGTCGCCCGCATGGCCGAGGCCGGTGCGGACTATGCCATCATTGCGGCGCCCGCGACCATGCTGAACGCCACGCCTGACCGGATCGCAGCCCACTTCATCGAGGCGGCCGGCGCAAGCTCGCTGCCGGTCGGCATCTACGACCTTGGCCGGCACCGGCCGATAGTGATCCCCGAGAATCGGCTGAAGGAAATCTACCTGCTGCCCAATGTGCAGCTGGTGAAGGACAGTTCCGGTTCGCCCGAACGCCGGGCCATTGCCTTGGAAGCGCGAGCCCTGAATCCGGCGCTGCGCCTTTTCAACGGCGACGAGTTTCGCTGCCTCGATTATCTCCAAGCCGGATACGAAGGCTGCATGTTTGGCGGAGCAGCTGCGGTGGCGCCCCAGCTCAATCGCATCGCCGGCCTGTTTCTCGCCGGCCGCCTGGAAGAGGCACGCCGCGAGGATTTCGAGATGACGCAGACGCTGTTTGGCATCTACGGCGGGGAGTCGATCGCCTGCTGGCTGACCGGACTGAAGTATTACATGGTTTGTCGCGGGCTGTTTTCCTCGACCGCCGGTTTTCTCGGCTACCCCCTGACGGCGGAATGCCAAGCCTTTATCGAAAACTACGCCCGGTCCTAAGCCGGAAGGCGAGGGTGCACGCGAATGGAGGGTGAGCGGCATGAGCGGTCTGAACCGGAGTGAAGTTGGGCAGGACTTTTACCGGAGGAAAATCCCGGTCAACTGGTCATTTTAAAAGACCAGTTAAACGAATTTGAGCGCACCCGGGGATTTCGCGAGATAACTATTATGGATTGCACCCCCTCCTCCCGCTGCGGTTGGCCCTTGGGAAACAGCCCGCTGGTGCGGCGGGTTGACCAGTCGGTCGATTGCCGGCAGAGTGCCTCGATGGCGGCACGGACGTCGACGGCGGCACTCCTGTCATGAATGCCTTGCGTGCGGTGGTTACAGGGGGCGCGACCAACATTGGCCGGGCCATCACGGAGAGATTTCTCGCGCAGGGTGGGCGCGTTGTCGTGGGCCAGCCTGATCCGGCGGTGGCGGCTTCATTGGTCGAGCGCTATGGCGACCGAGTGATTCCGCTCTGCGTCGATGTGGGCGATCCGGGCCAGTGCGTCCGATTTGTCAATGAGGCGGCCAAAGTGCTCGGCGGCCTTGACGTGCTGGTGAACAACGCGGCCATCACGGGGGTGCCGGCCATCGCGTCGCTGGAGAAGCTGACGGCGGCCGATTTTTCCCGCTTGGTCGGCGTCAATCTCGGCGGCGTGATCTTCTGTTCCCAAGCGGCGGTGCCGCACCTGCGGGCTGCCGGCGGAGGCACCATCATCCATATTTCCTCGGTCAATGCCATCCGGCCGCAGCGTGGGGCGATGCTCTATGCCGCGACGAAGGCGGCGGTTTCCTCGCTCGCGCAGTCGATGGGTAAGGAACTGGCGCCGGATCGCATCCGGGTCGTGGCGGTGGCGCCGGGTGACATCCGGGGCGACACCTCGATCCAGCAGCACGCGGAGTTGGCCGCGCGCGGCGTGGTTTCGGATGTGGTCAACCAAACGCCGCTCGGCCCGGGGACTCCGGAGGACATCGCGGAGACGGTAGCCTTTCTTTGTTCGGACCGCGCCCGCTTCGTCACGGGCACGACCTGGGTGGTCGATGGAGGGCTGCTAGCGTGATCGAGATTTCAACACCTCCGGCCGGCTTAAATCGGGGCGAGCGTGAAGAGCGCGTCGCCTTTGCGCACCGACCGCTGGTTGCGCACGAGCACGATCCGGCCGGTGCGCTCGGCCTTGACCGGGACCTTTTTCGAACTGCCGAGCCCGTGGACGAAACCGAGAGCCTGTCCCTTGCGAACACGTTGTCCGAGTTTGGCGGTCGAGCCGAACAGGCCGTCCAGCGGCGCCGGATGATGCACCTGCAGGTGCGCTTCCTGCGGATCGCCGGAGGTGCGGGTTTTCTGCCGGCGCAGTGTGCGCGGGGGACCGGGCAGGCAGCCCGTCCATTGCAGCAGGTTTTCAAGGCCGCGCTGGAGGGCCTGCAAATCCTGCGCCTCGACCCCGCCAGCCCCGCGGCATTCGACGTAGATCGCGGGGATGTTGCGGACG
>JBDNFZ010000369.1:0-4881 GCA_041689555.1 Opitutaceae bacterium
CCGGGTCTCCGCTGAAGCTGGAGCGCATCGCGAGAGCGGGGGCCCACACGCAGAAGCCGCGCCGCACCGCCTCGCGGCCGAACGACCGGTAGTTCACACGTGTATCCAAGTCGCACATCGCCTCCGGATTTCCGCCGCCGCCGTGCTGCGCGACGATCAACGGCGCCTTCCCCGCGCGCCGCTTCGGCACCATCAAAATGCCATACGCGTCCACGCCGTCGATCACCTCGATCCACACGCGGTAGATTGTGCAGTCCGCATCTTCGCCGACCGGCAGGACCGTTTTGACCCGCCCCTCCTTCGCGCCCGGCGGCGGCGTGCCGTAGAAGGAACCGATCCGCTCCCGCCACGGCTGCAGCGAGCGTTCGTAGGCGGCGATATTGGAAAAATCCGGCGTGGCCTCGGCCGGCGTCTCGTTTGACCGCTTCTCCGGAAAACGGTCCGCGTAAGCCTTGATTTGCAGATGCTGCTCCAGCCGGTGGGGAAACGACCGGGCAAAGGGCTCGCGGTAGGGAGCGTTCGGCGGCGGCTCGGCGGCCACCGCCCGGGCGAGCAAGCCGACCGCGACGAGCGACGAAAGAAGCAAGCGAGACTTCATGGGGAAGCGGGGTTATTTTTCCGCGCGGGGCACGAGGCGCACCGGGCCGAAGAGACCGGAATCGAGGGGCGCGAGGTCTTTCCACGGCTTGCGTTGGGAGACGAGGATGTTGGTGCGGGTGAGCTTCGGCACGACGCCGCGGGCTTCGCCGACGAGGCGGTTTTGCCAGGTGTTGATCACCTCGACGGCGATTTGATTTTCCCCGTCGCGCAACGCATCGGTGCAGTCCACGCGGAACGGAGGCGTCCAGAGCACGCCGAGGGATTTACCGTTGATGAATACTTCGCCGATGTTCCAGAGGCGGCCGAGGTCGAGATCGATGCGGCGGCCGGGCGCGCGCCAGTCGGCGGGCAACGTGAAGGTCTTCCGATACGTGCCGGTGCCGGAAAACATTTTCACCGCGGCGTCGGCGGAACCGGTCCACGGGCCCACCTGCGGCAGGGTGATGCCGGCGGGCGCACCGAGGGGCGACGCGAAGTCCACCGTCCAATCTCGGTCGAGCGAAAGCGGGGCGGGAAGGCCGGCGGCGTTCTCGTCGGAGGCAGGGAGCGGGGCGACGGACGAGCTTGCGCGGAAAATCACGAACATCGAGCCGCGCGGGGCGAGGCTGAGCGGCACGGCGATGCCGGTGGGCGTGCGCCGAAACGAGGGCGCGCGGGCGATTTTCCCGCCGAGGGGATCCCAAAACTCCGGCGTGAGGTCCCCGGCGCGGAAGGCGGCGGTCTCGGCGACGGCTGCGTCGGTTTTGTTGCGCACGAAGTAGATTTCGTCCTCGCCGTCGCGACGGTGGGTGAAGTCGAGCGCGGAGCCGGCGGTGAAATCGGGCGCGATGCCGAGCGACGCGAGCACCTCGCGCTCGGGCACGCCGCTGAAGACGCGGCCCTTACCGAGGGCGCGGCTCGTGCGCGTTTTCCCGTCGAGATCGCCCCACAGGCTGTCGGCGAGCTCGCGCACGCGGGCGTCGCTTTGTGGGAAACCTTCGAGGCCGGAGGCGCGCGAGGGTTTGGGCCCGAGCACGGTCGCGCCGGCCTCGACGAGGGCTTTGATTTTCGCAAGCACGGGCGGATGGATGTCCTCGCGGTTGGGCAGGACGAGAAGCGCGCAGCTGGTGCCCTCGGGCAGGGTGAGGCGGCCGTCGCGCACCGTGAAGCGGTTGAGCAGCACCTCGGCGTTGGTCACATCGTAGTCGTAGCCCGGCCCGAGCGTGGCGGGGTTGCGGCGCGCGCCGACGAAGTTGGCGCCGGCGTCGCCGTAGTAGTAGAGGACGTCGGCGACGAAGTGTCCGCGCTGCAGCAGAAACGAGCCGCGCGCGAGGTAGTCGATGAAGGGCTTCCCCTTGGGCCACCAGGTCACGCTGCGGCCGAGGTGCGTGCCGGCGCCGTAGACGAGTCCGGGCAGGCCGTAGTCGGGCGCCTGATGCGTCCACGTGTGCCAGACGAAATGGTTGCCGCCGTCGGTGAACACGCGGTCGGCGCTCGCCTTAAGATCCTGCGGGCCCTCGGCCCAGTGATGGAACGAGGTGAACGCTTCCAGATGGACGCGGCGCTTGCCGTAGATGTGGGCGGCGGAGGCGGGTTCCTTGATGACGTTGAGCGCGTCGTTGTCGGGCCAGAACGGCCAGAACTCGCCTTGCACGCTGTCGATCGCGCCATAGGCCGAGAGCGACTCGACCGGCGGCGTGTGGATGGGCGGACCCGGCCCGCCGGCCTCGGATTTGATCTTCAGACCCGCCGCGCGCGCGACCTCGGCCGAGGTGCGGTAGTAGGCGTCGACGACGACCTCGCCGAGAGTTTTTCGGTAGTCGAAGAGGAACCGCTCCGTCTGCTGGTGACCGCCGATGCGCGCGCCGAAAATCGCCGGGAGCCACGGCGTGAGTTCGTAGCCGCGCCGCCGCTTGAACTCGCCGGCAAACACCGGCGACCACACGCGGCCGACGACCTCGTAGCTCGCGAGGTAGAGGTTCTCGATGCCGCTCTGCGCGAGGTCCGCGCCGAGGCCCGCGCGCAATTGCGCGATCACGTGGTCCATGTGGAGCCGCGTGGCCGCGGGATTGAGGTGGTCGCTCGCAAGTCCGTCGGAGGCGGGGCTGGGCACCTTGAGTTTTTCTCCGGTGACCATGCACACGTAGCGGAGAATCGTCCACGCGCCAGGCGGCGCGGCCCAGCGCAGGCGGCCGTCGCGATCGACGTTCGCGGTCACATCGACCACGTCGCGCAGGTCGGCCACGTCGAACGACGGCCGGCCCGCCGTGGCGAACACGCCCGCCGCCCCCGCGCGCACGCCGTCGTGAATCTTGCCCGCGCTCCAGCCCGTGTAAGTGAGCGGCATGGGCTCGCGCACGAGCAGGGCGCCGTCGCGCGCCTGGTTGGCGCGGTGGGCGAGCGCGAGGTTGCGCCCGGTGGTGTCGAAGACCTCGAACTCACCGAGCGTCCAGCGTGGGCGGGCCGTATCGTGGCCGCTCAGCAGCCGCAATCGGACGTGGTGCGCGCGCGTGCCGGGCGGCAGCGCGAAGCGTTGCGGGCCGGCCTCGGTCGCGAGGGTGCCGCGCAACACTTCCGAAAAGTCGTCGTCGTTCGCGCCCGCGGCGGAGACGGCGAGGCTGAACTCGCGCACGGGCGTCATCGTCGCGGCGAGGGCGGCGGGAGCATCGGGTTTGCCCTGGTCGAGGGCGATGGCGGCGAGTTCGTGGCCGCCGGGAGGATCGAGCCGAAGCACAAACTCGTGCGCGGGTAACCGGCGCGGTTCGCGAAGCGCGAGCACGGCGACGTCGGTCCAAAATGCGGGTTTGCCGTCGGCACCGAGGGGCGCGGCGCGTTCGGGGGTGGGGAAGGGGAGCGCGAGATCGACCGGCGCGTTCGCGGTTGCCGTCGCCGTCGTCTCGGTCGAGTAGAGGCCCATGACGGCGTGCTTCGGCTCGATCCACGGGCCGCCCATATCCCAACTGCTGATGACGGACATGTCCACCTGGAGGCCGAGCGCCTTGGCCTGCGTGGTGGTGGCGCGGAGTTGTTTCACCCACTCCGGGCTGAGAAACGCGGGGCCGGGCGGCGGGATCGTGGCGGGGTCGCCACGCGCGCCCATCTCGAAGAGGAGCACGCCGCCGAGGCCGGCGTCCTTCATGGCCTTGAGTTCGTCGGCGGCCGTGGGCAGGTGGACGTAGCCGTTGAGCCAGAGCCAATAGGTGTGCGGCCGCGCCTCGACGGGCGGGTTGCGAAAGCCTTCCTCGAGCGAGGGCTCGGCGGCGAGGGCGACGCCCGAAAGAAGCGCGAGTGCGGCGGCGCCGGCGAGGAACGGAGGGAGGGCGTGCTTCATGGTCGGGAGGGGATGATGACGGTTTCGAGGCCGAGCGCCTCGCCGATGCGGCGGAGCGATTGCGCGCGGTGGCCGATGCCGAGGGCGAAGTGATGCGTGGGACCCTCGGCGACCCAGCGCTTGAGGAAGGTGCGCACGTCGGGCGCAAAAAAACCGCGGGTGTTGGTGTTGCCGGTGGCGGGGATCGGGCCGCGCACGCTCTCGCCCTCGGCGATGATGAATTTGAATTTGCCCTGCGCGTTGACGCCGATGCTGAGCATCGTGATCGGGCCCTCCTTGATCTGGAATTCCACGCCCGCGCCCTTGCCGGGTTTGCCGTGGTATTTCACGAGGCTGCGGAGCACGGGTTTGGCGGCGGCGATGTTGATGTGGTGCGGACCGTCGTGGCCCACGAGCACGAAGCCTTCCTTGAAATCGATCGGATGAAACTCGGCGAAACTCCCGCCGATGGCGAGGCGGTCCATGATGAGCATCGCGACGCACGTTTTCAGATCGGACTCGCCGCACATCGGGAAACCGGCGGCGGTGAGGAGCGAGTTGCCCACGATGAGATTGGTGACGAGCTCGCGAAGCGGGCTGCCCGCCTCGCCCTCGTAGTAGTAGGCGAGGCCGTCGAGTTCGTGGTGCGCGATGAACTTGTCGAGCGCGACGGCGGCGCGCGCGGCGATGTGGAGATCCTCGTCGGTGAGTTTGCGGGTGAGCGGGTCGGCCTTGGGGTCGGGGGTGTCGAAGAGCGTGAGGATTTCCGCGCTCTTCGCTGCGATCTCGACCGGCGTGATATCGCGGCCGAGGCGAAGCAGATCGTCGGCCTCGGTCTGGACGACGTGCAGGCCAAATGCGGCGGTGAGCGCGGTCTGGTCGGTCTGCATGTCCAGCATGTGCTCGATGGGATGGCCGAAGTGGCCGAGGCGGGCGCGTTTCAGGTCGTGGAGCGCCATCGCGATCTCGCACCACTCGACAAGTTCGGCATC
>JBDNFZ010000370.1:0-2139 GCA_041689555.1 Opitutaceae bacterium
ACTTTTCTTTCGTCGGCGAGTTTTTTTCGGAGAACGCGCAGGCGCTCAAAAAGAATTTCGTCGCAGGCGATGTCGCCTTCGCGGCGGGAGGTGACACGGCGGGATTTCGGGGTGTCGGCGGGGGGCTTGGTAAGCGTGATCGAGGTGCGGGTGCGGAGGAGGGCCAAGCCTTGCGCGGTGAGTTCGACGGTGGCGTATTCGCCCGTCGCGAGGGCGATGTGGCCGAGGCGCAGGAGTTCGCGACCGATGGAGCCCCACTGGCTGCGCGTGAGTTCTTTGCCGATGCCGTAGGTGGTGAGGCGTTCGTGGCCCCAGCGGGTGATCTTTTCGGTCTGGGCACCAATGAGGACTTCGATGACGTGATTCAGGCCGGTGCCGAAGCGGCTGGCCTGTTGGATGCGGAAGACACAGGAAAGGAATTTTTGCGCGACGAGCGTGCCGTCGAAGCTCTCGCGGGGTTCGGAGCAATTGTCGCAGGCACCGCAGTTATCGAGGGGAAAGGTCTCGCCGAAATACCGGAGCAGTTCGGCGCGGCGACAGCCGGTGCTCTCGGCGTAATGGACGATCTGGCGGAGCTGGGTGCGGGCGATGGCGCGCTCCTGCTCGTTGGTGATCTCGTCGAGGAAGTGAGTCTGCTTGGCGATGTCGCCGGGGCTGAAGAGGAGGAGGCAATCCCCGGGCAGGCCGTCGCGGCCGGCGCGACCGGTCTCTTGGTAATAGCCCTCGATATTTTTCGGAAGGTCATGGTGGATGACCCAGCGGACGTTGGGTTTGTTGATGCCCATGCCGAAGGCGATCGTGGCGCAGATGATGCGGGTATCGTCGCGAAGGAACATCTCCTGGTTGCGGGCGCGTTCGGCGGCATCGAGGCCGGCGTGGTAGGGGCGCGCGAGGAAGCCGCGGCCGGCGAGGCTTTCGGCGACGCGTTCCGCGGTGGCGCGACTGGCGCAGTAGATGATGCCGCTCTCGGATTCACGTTTGCGGACGAAGTCGATGATCTGTTTGGCGGGTTCGTCTTTGGGGACGACGCGGTAGGTGAGGTTGGGGCGGTTGAAACTGGCGACGTAGGTCTGCGGGTCGCGGAGCTTGAGGTGGGCGACGATGTCCTCGCGGACACGGCCGGTGGCGGTCGCGGTGAGGGCCATCATGGGCACGCCGGGGAGGGCGGTGCGGAGCTTGGCGAGCTGGCGGTATTCGGGGCGGAAGTCGTGGCCCCACTCGGAGACGCAGTGGGCCTCGTCGATGGCGATGCAGGTGACGTTCCAGGTTTTCAGGTTTTCAACCCAGCCCTCGAGCATGAGCCGCTCGGGGGCGGCGTAGAGGAGTTTGTAGTCGCCGCGATGGAGTCCGCGCAGGCGGGCGCGGGACTCTTCGGCTCCGAGGGTGGAGTTGAGAAACGTCGCGGCGACGCCGCTGGCTTGGAGGGCGTCGACCTGATCCTTCATCAAGGCGATGAGCGGGGAGACGACGACGGTGAGGCCGGGGCGGGCGAGGGCGGGGAGTTGAAAGCAAAGGGACTTGCCGCCGCCGGTGGGGAGGAGGGCGAAGACGTCTTCGCCGGCGAGATTGGCCTCGATGATTTCGCGCTGGAGCGGGCGGAAGGTGGAGTAGCCGAAGGTGGACTTGAGGAGCTGCGGAAGCGTGGGCACGGTGGATGGCGGAGTGCGGAGTGCGGAATGGCGCGGATTGCGGATCGCGGATTGCGGCGGGCGAGGCGCGGGTCGCAAACAAATTTGCTCCTACGCGAGGCGGTAGAGCGCGGCGGCGTTTTCGTAGAAAATGCGGTCTTTCACGTCACGCGGGAGGGGCGGGAGGGCCATCAGCGGATTGTCGAAATCCCAATGCGGATAATCGCTGGAGAAGAGGATGTTTCCGGGCGCGTTGATCATCGCGAGAATCTGGGCGAACTGCGCGGGCTCTTCGGGCTCTTCGATGGGCTGGGTCGTGAGGTAGAGGTGCTCGCGGATATAGGCGCTCGGGAGTTTTTTGAGCCACGGCGTCTCCGCGCGGAGGGCTTTGTAATTTTTGTCCATGCGCCACATGAGCGCGGGGAGCCAGGCGAGACCGCCCTCGATGGCGACGAATTTGAGGTCGGGGAATTTCTCGAAGACGCCCTCGCAGACGAGGGAGTTGATGTGG
>JBDNFZ010000371.1:0-4960 GCA_041689555.1 Opitutaceae bacterium
GAGACTCTGCGTCGTGCCGGCGGGGACGGCGCGGCCGAAGGAGCCGGCGATGGCGACGGGATCGAAGACGGGCAGCGCAGCCGGGGGCAACGGCGCGACCGCGAGGGCGGCGGCGGCGCTGGTGGCGGAGCCGGCGGAATTACTCACGAGGCAGCGGAAGGAATCGCCGCTCATCGCCGGGGTGACGGCGGCGACCGCGAGGGTGGCGGTGGTCGCGTCCGAGTAGGGGCCGGTGTTGGCGAGGGTCGTCCAGGTGCGGCCGGCGTCGGTGGAGCGTTGCCAGGCGTAGGTGACGGCGGGATTGCCGCGGGCGACGACGGAGAACGCGGCGGGGTTGCCGGGGAACTGGTTTTGATTTTCCGGATCGCTGACGATCGCGGCGGCGACGGGGTTGGCGGGCGGGGAGGCGGTGCCGGTGATGCGGTAGGAGCCGACGCTGGCGTAGGCGGTGTAGCCGGTGGGCGGGTTGACGAGGGGATTGCCCGCGCCGTCGCCGGAAACGCGGAGGGTGTAGGCACCGGCGGGGAGCGTGAGGTTAAGGGTCGCGGAGACCGCATCGGCGGGGGCGGCGCGGGCGACGAGGTTGCCGGCGGCGTCGCGGAGATCGGCGACGAGATCGACGGAATACAGGTTGGAGAAGCCGGCGACTTCGGGCGGGGACACGGCGAGGGCGACGGGGCCGCCCGCCGTGGTGAACGCGAAGGTGTCGGTGTCGCCCGTGATCTCGAGCACGCCCGAAAGCTGGAGCGCGGCGCCGTCGGCGACGAGCGGGGCGACGGTGGCGGGGGTGGCGTCGTCGGCGCGGAAGGTGAGTTTACCGGCGATGATGGCGAGGTCGTCCTGGGGATTGTTGGCGTTGAGATACTCGCCCTTGGACCATTGGACGACGTTGCGCCGGCCGGAGCCCATGATGGGGCTCCAAGAGGTTTCGCCGCCGCCGTGGCCGGCGTAATATTCTGTGCCGACGGTGCCGTCGTGACTGAGGCCCATCTGGTGGCCGATTTCGTGGGAGGCGACCCCGGCGATCTGGCTCGGGGTGAGGTTGTCCTGGTAGACGAAGCAAATGCCGGTGGCGGTGGCGAAGTTGGAGTTGCCGAAGCCGTTGAGGAAGGCGACGCCGGAAGCGGTGTCGGCGGAGGGATTGAGGACGGCGTTGGCATCGCGGGCCTTGGTGATGAGGACGCGCGAGACCCGGTTGTTGAAGACGGCGGGTTCCTCGGTGGTGACGTCGACGTCGTAAGGACGGAACGACTCGGCGACGCGCTCCCAGATGAGCAAAATGGCGGCCTGCTCGGCGGGGTTGAAGCTGCCGAAGTTGCCGTTGGTGTCGTAGGCGGTGCAAACGTAGGCGGGGGCCGTGCCGGAGCCGTTGTTCCAAGACGTGCCGGCGACGGGGTGGCCGTTAAAGTCGAGGTAGAGGACGCGGGCCGCGCCGGGCCGGCTGTGGCGGAGAGGCGGGGTGCTTGCGGGGACGGAGACCGAAAAGAGCTCGGAGGACGCAGCCCCGGGTGAAGACGGCGGGGTGGCGTCGATCAGCGAGGCGTCAGCGGTCGGGCCGGACGTTTCGGTGAGTGTTCCGGGAGGGCGCGGGCAGACGAAGAAGAGGGCGCCGGAGTCGTCGGCGTGAAGGGAGGCGAGGTTGTTGATCGGCACGCGGAGATCGCCGAGGGCGGCGAGGGCGAGGGCGCGGGCGGGTGCGGGAAGCGCGAGGATTTGGTCGCGAAAACGGCCGGGCGGAAGGTCGGCGAGGGCGACCGGGCCGGTGACGCCGAAGACGAAAGCACGCGGCGGAAGCACGGCGGGGCGGGGTGCGGCGGGTGGGGTTGGCGAAGCAAAAGGCGGCGACGGAGGAGGCGCGGCGACCGGAGCAAGGGGAGGAGCCGCGCCCGAGGCATGCGGAGCGGGTGGAAGCAACCGGGCGGCGAGGAAGAAAACGACGGCGAACGGGAGACCGAACGAGCACGCGACCAGAATGGAACGGCGGGAAGACAGCGGTTTCACGAAAGGGGAGGCTACGACCGGCGGAGCGGGGAAAAGTGCCGGGATGCGGAAAGAGGCCGGAGTTGAAGGCGGGGTCAGGGTCCCGCGTGTTTTCGGCTGACGATGGCGAGGAGTTCGCGGAGCAGTTGGGCTTGGTCCGGGGCGATGACGATCTTGCGCTTGGTGGCCCAGCCGGCGAGGAGGAGGCCGGCGGGCTGCTCGGCGTGGACGATGGGCAGGAGCACGTAGGCCCGGAGATCGGGCTTGTCGCGAAACCAGACGGGCACGTAGGGAGCGATGGAGGCTTCCTCGGCGTCGTGAATGAGAAGATTTTCCCGGCGGGTGAGACAAAGGCCAAAGATGGTGCGTTCGCCCGGGGTGACGGTGGCGAACGATTGAAGTTTGCGCCAGTTCACGCCGAGGCCGTGGGACACGTGCAGGGTCGGCACGTCAGGCAGGCGCAACAAGAGGATCACCTCGGGTGCGGCAAAGGCCTCGGTGATGATATCGAGAACCGACCGGTAGATGATATCGGCGGGCGTGCCGGGCATGGAAGCGAGCGCGACCAACTCGGCGAGTCCGTCGCGCAGCCGTTCGCTCGAGACGGTGGGTCTCGGCGGGACGATGGGCGCCGGTGCGGGGGGCGGGAGATTCGGGGCGGGGACGGCCGGGGCGGCACCAAGGGGGAAGGGCGGGGTGGTCTGGGTCGCGCGGCTGTCGCGCGGGTCGCGGCCGGCGACGCGGTCCTTGAGGCGCTCGACACATTTGAGCGGCAGGTTGCGGATGCCGAGGCCGTGCTTGAGGCGGGAGAATTGCATCTGAACCTTGGCGACGAAATCCGGGATCTGCTCCGCCAAGCCCGGGAGAAGATGGGCGAAGCGGGCGGCAAGCGCGGCGGTGCGTTCGGCGAATTCGGCGGCGCCGACCTCTTCCGAAAAAATCAATTCGCAGAGCTGGGTCGAGAAGTCGGCGAGGGCGAGCATCCGCAGCTCCGGGGTGACGGCGGAGGCGGAAATGGAGGCCGGGTCGCAGGCGCGCAGGGCGGAGAGGACCTCCTCGGGCAGTTGCTCGGCACGGAGCAACTCGTGGCCGAGCTCGAGGGGCGTGAGACCGAAGACTTCGCGGAAGGCGGAATCCTCGGGGACGAACGTGACGAGGCCGCGGGCGCGCCGGTATTCCCCGGTCATGAACCTGGTCATGACAATCCGGCCGAAATGGCGGAGGGCGGCGCAGACATAGGCCTGTTCGCCGGGAACGGTGCCCTGGATGTTTGCGGCGGCTTGGGCGATCAAGCCCGAGCACAGCGCGTGGGCGGCGGCTTCGCGCTGCTCGTCGGGAGTCTGGTTGCGATGGGTCTGCTCGACGAGGAGCAGTGAGATCGCGAGGGTGCGCACGCGCTCGAAGCCGATGACGTGGATCGCCTCGCCGACACTGTCGATGCTCGCGCCGTTCGGATTGTAGCCGAAGGAATTCGCGATGATGAGGGTCTTGGCGAGGACGCCGGCGTCCTTCTTTACGAGCTCGGCGAGTTCCTGCACGGTGACATCAACGTTCTTGCGCGAGAGGGTTTGGACGAGCTGCACGATGTCGTGCATGGTCGAGATCTTGCCCGTTTTCAGAGCCGCAGTCGCACGATCAAGCGTCTGTTGGGCGAGCGAGGGGTCGGACACGGGAGGATTCACACGGGACGAGGGTGAAGAATAAAGGAAAAAGGCGGCGGGCTGCGGGCGGCAGGGCGGTTCGTCGCCGAAGGACCGGCGACAAAAAAGCCCCCCTGAAACGGCGGGGCTCGTTTGCGGGCGGGCGGGGGCCCGCGCGGGAGAAGGCGACTATCGGGTTTTCAGATGGGCGACGAGATCGGCCACGGCTTGGGCGTCGAGGCCGAGTTGTTCGCCGCTCAACATCAGCGACCGGTCCATGCGCTTGCGGGACTTGATACGGTCGGCGGGGATCATCTGGTTGGTGCCGCCCGTCGACTGGACGATGATAGGATCGCCCGAGGTGAGGGCGAGGCCTTGGATGACGGTGCCGTCCTTGAGGACAAACTCGGTGCCCTCGTAGCCGTGGGCGATATCGGAGGAGGGGTTGACGATGGAGTTGATGACGACCTCGGTGGTCTGGCGGTTGGCGAAGCCGGAGAGGTTGGGGGCGTATTCGACGCCGTTGTCGCCGATGCGGTGACAGACGTAGCAGGTGGCGGCGAAACCGGCCCCGCGGGCGGCGTCGCCCTTGAGCGCGGCGATCGCGGCGACGGCGGGCAACTTGGTGGGAGGTTGCGGGGCGACGACGCTGGCGGTGAGCACGACCTTGGCCGGATCGTAGAGACCGCGGGTTTTCAATTCGTCGTTCACGCCGAAGCCGGCCCACCGGGAATCCTTATAGTTGAGCGCCCACCAAAGAGCGTTGGCCTGGATCTTGCCGGTGGATTTTTGCGCGAGGTCGAGGACGGCAAAGGCGGCGTCGCGGGTGGGCGTGAAGCCGAGGGCGGTGACGGCGGAGAGTCGGTCGGCATCGGGCAACGCGGTCGAGTTGGCACGGGTGGCGAAGGCGGGCGCGGCATCGGCGGGGGTGAGCCGCCAGACGAGATTCACGTAGGCGGGAGACCACTTGAGCGGATCCCGCTCGGTTTGCGCGGCGGCGAGGGCGGCGTAAAGATCGGCCTCTTTATTGGTGGCGCCGATGCCCCAGGCGGCGAGGTAGGCGCGGTCCAGGCCGTCGTAGCCTTTGGCGAGGGTGAGGAGAAGTTCGCGGGCGGCGGCGAAGGGCACGTCGCGCAGGGACGTGGCGACCTCGCGGCGGACGGCGGGGGAGGGATCGGTCGCGAGCTTGGCGGCGTGGGCGAGGAAGGGCAGGCCGGCGCGGCGGAGGGCGCGGTAGGCGGCGACGCGCGTCTGGGCGTCGGCGGAGGCGAGTTCCTTTTCGACGAGGGCGACGCCGGCGGAGCCGAGCTGCGCGAGGAGGAAGACGGCGCGGGCGCGGA
>JBDNFZ010000372.1:0-3204 GCA_041689555.1 Opitutaceae bacterium
AAGTTCGCCAAAATCACCGCCGCCGAAATCGCCAAGCTCGACGCCGCCGTCGCCGACCTCGAGGCCCGCGGTCTCAAATTCGACGGTTGGGCCACCCCCGGGGCGACGGCGCTCGGCGCGGCCTTCGACACCGCCCGCGTCATCGCCCGCCGGGCCGAGCGCCGCCTCTCCGCCCTGCCCGAAGCCGGCCGGAGCGTGCGCCCGGAGTTGCGCCAATTCACGAATCGCCTCGCCGACCTGCTCTGGCTCCTTGCCCGGCAAGCCGAGCAATAGCCGCAGGCTCCCCGCCAAAAAACTGCTGTTCAAGGCCCCGCTTTCGGCCCACTACGAACTCATGCCGCTTGCTCTCATCATTCTTGTTCTTGCCGCCGGCTGGCGCCTTGTCGCCCTCCACGATCCGGCCTTGAGTAACTTCTCGCCGATGATGGCGCTGGCCTTTTGCGGCGGTGTTTACCTGCGCAACCGCTGGCAGCAATTGGCCCCCTTTCTCGCCCTCGGCCTGACCGACCTCTACATCGATCGGTTTTACGCCTTGGAATACGGTTATCATTGGAGCTTGGGCGGCGCGGTCGTCCGGCTGCTCTGTTTCGCGGCCGCCTTGGGATTCGGCCTGCTCGTCGCGCGTCGCCGCAGCTGGCTGAGCCTGCTCAACGGCGCGCTTGGCGGCGCGTTTCTCTTCTATCTTGTGACCAACACCGCCTCTTGGCTCGGCGACGCCGGCTACGCGAAGAGCGCCGCCGGTTTGTGGCAGGCGCTCACGGTGGGCCATCCCGGCTTCCCACCGACCCTCGCTTTTTTCCGCAACTCCCTCGTCAGCGACCTGCTCTTCACCGGCCTGTTCGCGGGCGCCGTGGAGATCGCGCGTCTTCGTCGCGGCGAATTCAGTCTCCTCGCTTCCCGGCAGAACGCCTGATCCCCTTCGTTGGGGTTTCGACGCGCCGCCTCAAGGAAGCGGGCAGAGCCTTACAACAGGTCGGCGGCCAACTCCGCGAGCCTGCTGCGCTCGCCCTTGGTGAGCTTGACGTGCGCCGCGAGCGACTGGCCTTTCATGCGATTGTGGCAGTAAACCAAGCCGTTGCTCCGCGCATCGACATAGGGATTGTCGATCTGCGAAGGGTCGCCGATCAGCACGATCTTGGAACCCTCGGAGATACGCGTGATCACCGTCTTCACCTCGTGGGGCGTGAGCTGCTGCGCCTCGTCGAGGATGAAAAAACGGCGGGCGATCGACCGGCCGCGGATAAAGGCGAGCGCCTCGATCTCCACCAATCCGCTCTTGAGGAGCCGCTCGTAGGGCTTGGGCGCGCTGCCGTGGCCGTTGCCGTGCCCACCCCCGTGATGGCTGACATGGCTGGGCTGCGGGGCGTTCATTTGCGCGTGGAAGTGATCGTCGTGGTTCTTGTGTTTCTTCTTGGAAACCTTCTTCGATGCAAACTGCGGGTCCTTCTGCGGCTTTGAAGGGATCAACACCTCGAGCGCGTCGTGGTAAGGCTGGAGCCAAGGCTTCATCTTCTCCTCCAGCGTGCCGGGGAGAAAGCCGATATCCTTGCCCAGCGCGATCACCGGGCGGGAAATGGACAGGCCGTCGTAGCGCGATTGGTCATCCAACATCTGATAGAGCGCACACGCTGTCGAGAGGAGCGTCTTGCCGGTGCCGGCTTTGCCGTAGCACGTCAGGATGTGGATGCTGTCGTCGAGGAGCGCATCCATGAAGAACTGCTGCTCAAGGTTGCGCGCGCGGATCGGAATGCCTCCCGGGGCCTTGACGTAATCCGGAATCTTCAGGCGCCGCACCAGACCGTCGCCGTAATAGCGCGCGGGCATCGTCTTCCCCTCGTCGGAACGCAGGAGCACGTATTCGTTCAAGAACAACGGTTCGCCGGCGACCGCGCCCAGTTCAAAAACACCCTCGGAGGCGAAGCGTTGCAGCTCGTAGAGACTGAGCGGAATCTCCCGGTAACTGGCCTCCTCGTCGGTCTCGGGCACCTTGTCGTTGAGGTAGTCTTCCGACTCCAGGCCCATCGCGCGCGCCTTCAGCTGCACGTTCACATCCTTGGTGACGAGGATGGTCGGCGGCTCCGATTGTTCCTGCACGTAGAGCGCCGCCGCGATGATCCGGTTGTCCTTCTTCGACAGGTCCGGCAGGATCGCCCGGAGGCGGTCCATCGCCGGCGAGCGCCGCGTCGCGTCCGTCAGATACGGGTTGATGATAATCGAGAGCGTGCCGCCGTTGGCGAGCTTCACGCCCTCGTGCATGGCGCGCGAATCGGGCAACAGCTCTTGCAGGATGCGGTGGACGCGCCGGGCGTTGCGCCCGCGCTCGGTGGACTGCTCGCCCTTGATCCCGTCGAGCTCTTCGAGGACCTCTACCGGGATGGCGAGGTTGTTGTCCTCAAACTTGTAGATCGACTGGGGGTCGTGAAGGAGAACGTTCGTGTCGAGCACGAAGGTCTTCACTTTGACCGCAACCCTGTTCCGCTGACTTGGGGCCGAAACCCCTTTTAGGTGTTCCATCGAGTGGTGGGAGTATCTTGTGAGCAACTGAGCAACTCCCCTGCCGCTTGTCCATGCCAGACTCGTAATCGCCGTGAAAATGTAACGATGGGTCCCAGCGCCAGAGATTTCCCGACCGTCAGCCTCCGGCCGGGAGGCAAATCACCTCAGAACGGCACTTCTTCGTCGGACGGATGTGACGGCGCCTCGACCGTCGGTGCCGCCGCCGCCGTGCTCTTCTCTTTTGGCGCGACATCGGCCTGGCCGAGCGTGCCGCGATTCTGGTGCCAGAGGGTGCGGGCGGCGTTGCGGAGCGTCGTCTCCTGCGGACGCGCCGGATAGGGCTTGCCGCCGCTGTCGAGCCGCGGGGGCTGCTCCGTCGCATACCACGAGAGCGAGCGCTCGCTGAGTTTCGAGAGCGCGACGCCGTTGTTCTTCCCGAAATGCACCTGCACGTCGCCCGCGTTGGGCACGACTTCCGTCGGCTGCAGGACCACTTCGTCGCCGCTCACCGAAGTTCCCGTATAGGTCGAAGCGGCGCCAGGGGCGCGCGCGGGCGCGGTGCGTGGCGCGGATTGCTGGCTGGCGAGCAACTGACGGATGCTCACCAATTCTTCGTGGATTTTTTGGAGGATGCCTTCGTTCATGGGATTCCTCAACTCCAGTTCCCGGGCGCGCGCTGGCAAACTTATTTCGCGCCGGCCCCGGCGC
>JBDNFZ010000373.1:0-6290 GCA_041689555.1 Opitutaceae bacterium
GCGGCGGAGACGCTGCCGGGTTTGGTGACTCCGGGCCAATAAACGATCATCGGGACGCGCACACCACCTTCGTAAGCCGAGGCTTTGCCGAGGCGGAGCGGGACGTTTGAGGTCGTGGGCACGCGGTTGATGTTGTCCATGGTGACGCGCCCGCCGTTGTCGGACGTGAAGATGATGATGGTGCGATCGGCGAGATTGTGTTCGGCGAGCTTGGCGCGGACACGGCCGATGGCGGTGTCCAGGCTTTCCAACAACGCGGCGTAGCCGGGATTCTTGTGGTCCAGGGTCTTGATGTCCTTCGTCGCGATCTTCCGGCGGTATTTCTCGACGAGCTCGGGCCGCCCCTGAATGGGTGTGTGAACGGCGAAATGCGGAAGGTAGAGGAAGAACGGCCGGTCTTTGACGCTATCGATCCATTTGGCCGCCTCTTCGCCGAGGCGGTCGGTGAGGTGCTCGCCGTCTCTACCCTCGGGGGAAAGCGTGGGGATCTTCCACGGAGCGGTGAAGGTGGGCGGTTGGGCCTTGTCGGTGCCGGCGATGTTGAGGTCGAAACCGTGGGCCTCGGGGTAAGACTCGTTGGTGCCGACCTTGGCGAGGTGCCATTTTCCGATCGTAGCCGTGGCGTAGCCGGCGGCTTTGAACACCTCGGCGAGCGTCGTCTCCCCGGACGGGAGAAATTTCGTCCAGTCGGGCACGATGAGTTTCGGATTGTCGGGCATCGCGCCCGGAATCCAGTCGGTGATGTGCAGGCGCGCGGGGTATTTTCCGGTCAAAAGGGCCGCACGGGTCGGCGAGCACACGGTGCAGGCGGAGTAGTTTTGGGTGAACTTCATGCCGTCGCGCGCAAGTTGATCGAGCGCGGGCGTCTCGTGCAGATCGCTTCCGAAACAAGCGAGATCGGTCCAGCCGAGGTCATCGCTGAGGATGAGGACGACGTTGGGCTTGGTCGGAGTCGCGGCTTGGGCTGTGATCGCGACGGCAGCGGCGAGGGAAAGAAGCAGGTTGAATTTGTTCATTTTGATGTTCCTCAGAAATCTTTTTTCACCCGCAGCACATAGTCCCGGAGCCGGACGTTGCCGAAGCGTGAATAGAAAAAGGGCGTGGGGATGCGGCCGGTGTCGAAGGGCGGCACGGTATCGAAGACGTTGTTGACGGTGAACTGGACCGAGAGGCCCCGCAGATACGCGCGCACGTGCTTGGCGCCGAAGTTGTAGCTCAGGTTCGCGTTGTGATATCTTTGCGAGGCCACGGTGGTGCCGCCTTGGGCCGCGGTGTAGGTCGTGATGAGCGGCGCGTTGGGATTGCCGAGGTAGATCGGGTCGCCGCGCGAGCCGCGCTGATTGTAGCCGCTTTGGTAGAACGCGGCCCATGAGGCGCGCCAGTGCCGGCCGCTGGACCAGCTGATCGCGCCGTTGGCCTTGGCGCGGTTGACCCCCTCCGGAATGTTGACGAAGCCTACGTAATCGACCGGCGCGAAGCCGATGGCGGGCGGGAGTTTCAAGTGGTCGGTGATCGTGGTGCGGGCGCGAAAGCCGAATACTCCCACCGGCGTGTTCTTGCGGTAGTCCACGGAGAGATCCCAACCGTCGGTCATGCCGTTGCCGACATTGTAGTTCGCGAAGGTGAAGAGCTCGATGAGGTTGGTCGCGGGGTTGCGGGTGACGCTGCCATCGGGGGCGCGGTCGCCCATGTTGGCGAGTTGCTGGACGTCGTTCACGTTGCGGATGAGATCCGTTTTCTCGATCCGCCAGTATTCGACGTTGAAGCGGAGATCCTTGAGCACCCCGCCAGGTTCCCAGATGACGCCATAGTTGAGGTTCGTCGATTCTTCGGGCCCGAGGCCGGGGTTGTTGCCGGCGATGCTGAGCGACGAATAGGATCTGCCGACGACAGGATCGAAGAAAGTCACGGTCGGCACGGCGGCGTCGAGGCCACCGGTATTGATGCGCTGGGTGAGCTGGGAGAACGTCGGCGGAAGAAAGGCCTCGGCATAGGAGGCCCGGAAGGTGAGTTCGCGGAACGGTTGATACTTGAGGCCGAAGGTCGGCTTGGTGGCCTTGAGCCTGGTGATGTCCTGCCGGCTCACGGTCGCGCTGCGGGTCACGCGCGGCGGGATGGCGTCGGGGAAGAAGTTCACGCGCCCGTCGGGATTGGTGTAGACGTCGAAACGTTCCGAGCGGACGGCGGCTTGGAATTCGAGGGCGCGCACGAAGGGTTTTTCGTTCGCGCCGGAGACGATGGGCACGCTGAGCTCGGCGTGTCCGGCGTAAGTCGAGATACGCTGGCCGACGAAGTAGGAGTATTGGTTCGTGGGATTCCTCGCGGCCGGAGCCACGGCGGGAAACGCACCGCCGACGAACGCCTGCGGCAGCCGCTCGGTGTAAACCTCGGAGCCGACGGTCAGGACGGGACGCCCGCCGGGCAGGTGGAACAACGGACCGGACCCGCGAAGGTTGTAGGTGAGCATGGTGTCGTAGTTGTAGCCGGTCCATTCGCCGTAGTAACGCGACCAGCCGACGGGGTTGGCGACGGTGTCGACGAAGGGATTGATCGTGCTGTTGAAGAAGAGGCCTTGAAAGCCGCCGAACGTCGTCGTGTTGGCGAAGTTCCCCAGGCCGTAGGACACCTTCTGCTTGGAGACGGAGTAGTTCGCGTTGGCGGCGAGGAGCCACTCGCCCGGCAGCTTGACGAGGCCGCCGAAGACGCCGCCGGCCGCCTGATTGGCGATGTCGTTGTGCGTCGCCTCGTCGAGCGAGATGGGAATCGAGACGAAGACGTTCTCGCGAAACGGATTCGCGGGCGCGTTGCCGGGAACGGCGAACTGATAGGCGCCGTTGCCGAGCGGCACCCATTTGGCCTCGAGGGTGGCGCTACGGTTGATCGCGAAATCGGCGGACAGGCTGATCTTCGGGGTGAGTTGGTGGTCGATGCGTGCCATCAGCGACTGCTTGCGCGGGACCTGGGTGAGGGTGCTCTCGTAGCCGCGCCATACGCTGGGGGCGAAGTCGAGATTGTAGCGGCCGGCGTTGGCCAGCAGGCCGGCGGCGAGTGTCGAGGCGGGAGTCGAAGCCGAGGTGCCGTAGGGAATGGAGGTGATCCGGGAGCCGAGCGGCTGGCCGGTGGACTTGAGGGTGAGGGTGGCGGTCTGGGCGTTGGCGAAGCCGCCTACCGCGGCGTTATTGAGGACGATGTTGGGCGTGGCGCCGCTGGTGAACGTCGCGGTGTTGGTGTAGAACGATCCCGGCGCGTTGGCCACGGCCCGCTTGAAATAATCGACAAGGAAGGGGCGGTCCTTCATGCGCAGCGGCTTTCCGTCGCTGTAGCTGCCGCTCAGCGTCACATGGGTTTTTTTGCCGAGCGCAAAGCCGTAGATCGCGTTGAAGGTGCGGACCGGTGCGTCGCTGTCGAAGGTGTTTTGGTAGCTGGTGCTGATCTGGCCGCCACGGTAGTTGCGCTTGAGGATGACATTCACGACGCCGCCGACGGCGGTGCCGCCATAGATGGCGGAGGCGCTCCCGGGGAGAACCTCGACGCGCTCGATGGCGGCGAGCGGGATGCCGTTGATGTCGGGTTGGAACGTGGCGCCGCGATTGGCGAAATTCGCGGTGCGCTGGCCGTTGATGAGGATAAGCGTCTGGGAAGAGCCGAGGCCGCGGAGGTTGACGGAGCTGGAGGCGCCCGTTTGCAGCGAGAGCGCGCTGGGGTCGACCTGAGCGTTGCTCTCCGAGAGTGTGTTCTGCGTGAGACTGTCACGGAGAACATCGTCGAGCTCGGTCTTGCCGGAATTTTCAATCTCGTCGGGGCCGATGATGTAGTAGGGCTGGACGTCATTCACCCCGCGAGGGATGTCCATGTTGGCGTCGGTGAACGGCACCGGCTTTTTGTCGTAGACCTTGAACTCCGACATGACCCTCACGTCGTCGATTTTGGCCCCGGCGGGAGCGGAGGATGCGGGGGCGATTTGGCCGGAGACGATCGCGGGAAACAGAGACAGGCTACCGGCGAGCAGACCGAGACACTCAAGGTGTCGAACTATGCGGGGCGGGTGAGTTGGCATGACGGGGCGGGGGGTTGGGGAGGGGGGCGGGGTGGAGAACGGAGCGCCAGCGAGCTGGCGGCCTACGGGGAAGCGGGGGGCAGGGCGGGCTACGGGACTTTGGGGAGGGGAACCTGCGAGGTGGTGCGAAGGTAGGCGACGAGGTCGCGGACTTCGTCGGTCGCGAGGGTCTTGAGCAGGCCCTCGGGCATGAGGGACACGGGGGATTTTTCGCGAGAAAGGATCTCGGATTTGGCGACGATCGTATCCTGCCCGACCATGCGGAGGGTGAGCTGGCGGTCGTCCTCGACGGCGACATTGCCGGCGAGGGTGCGGCCGTCGCGGGTGGTGACGGTGACGAGTTGGTAGCTCTCCTGCATCACTTCGCCGGGGTTGATGATCTCGGTGAGGATGTAGTCGAGGTTGGCGCGGTGGGAGCCGGTGATGTCCGGGCCGATGATGCCGCCGTGGCCGTAGAGCGTGTGGCAGGCGGTGCAGGTGCGTTCGAAGAGGGCGCGGCCGCGGGAGGCATCGGCCTTGGCGAGCACGTCGTCGGTGAAGAGGCGCTTGAACCGGGCGATCTCGGCGATCTTGTCGGCGGTGGGTTGGGTAACGGGACCCCAGTAGTCGATGAACGCCGGGCCGACCACGCGTTGGAGCTGGCGGGCGGCGAAGGCGGTGACGTCGGTCTTCGGGATAACATCGGCCTTCAGCGCGGCGAAAAGTGCCTGGGCGGTGCCGCGGCGGGCGGAGAGCGTGACGATCGCCTCGTTTTTATCGGCGGCGAGCAGGGAGGGATAAAGGTCGAGAAGCGCTTTGGCCACGCGCGGGTCGTCGTAGGCGGCGAGGGCGCGGATCGCCTCGAGGCGCAGCGGCTTCTCGTCGAGGAGGGCGAGGGCGGCGGGGAGGGCGGGCAGATAGGCGTCGCGGGCGAAATCGCGGAGGATCTCGCGCCGACGGTCGGCGGGCGCGGCCGGATCGCGCAGGATCGCGAGCTGCGCGGCGGAGGCTTGGGCGTCGCCGAAGAGCTGGCCGACCTGATTGAGCAGGACGCGGAGCTTGGGGTCGGCCGAGGTCGCGAGGGCGGCTTCGGCGGCGGCCCAGTTTTTCGGCGGAGCGGATTCGCGGCGGCCGAGGGACGCGAGGCCGTCGCGGAGGCCGCCGAGGAGATGCAGGCGGGTGGCGGGGGTGAGTTCCCCGGAAAGGACGGCGGCGACGGGCTCGAGTTGGCTGGCGGCGACAGCGCGGCGAACAACAAACTGGCTGACGAGCGGGAGAGCGCTGCGGGCGGCGAGGTCGAGCGAGCGCGCGGGATCGGCGGGGACGAGCGGCTCGACGGCGAACCAAATCATCTTGGGGAGATTGTGGTCGGTCGCATCCTCGGCGCGGGCGACGAGGCCGGCGGCGATGGCCCAACGATCCGCCAAGGGCATCCGCTGGAGGGCGGCGGCGAGATAGAGGCGGACGACGGGCGAGACGTCGGTCTTGGCCATCGCGGCGAATTTGGGCAAGGCGGCGGCGGGGAAGGCGGCATCCTCGCCGAGCAACTGGATCGTCCAGGCGCGGACATACGGCTCGGCGTGGTCGAGCAACGCCTGGAGCCGGTCGGCCGGGAGGGTTTGCGTGACGTGCAGGGCCCAGAGCGCGCGGAGCTGAAGCGCGGCGGTATCGGCGGTGGCGAACAGCGACCAGAGGCGGGCGGGGACGGCGGGGTCGAGCAGGCCCCAGGCGGCGCGTTGTTGTAGGAGCAGGCGGGCGCGGCGGCCATACCAGTCGTTGCGATGGCTAAGAAGTTCGACGAGGGCGAGGTCGGTGGCGGCGGCGAGGTCGAGCCCGGTTTTTCCGGGCAGGCCGGTCGGGGCGAGGCGGAAAATGCGGCCGGTGTCTTTATGATTCACGGCGTTGCCGCAAAGTTCCGAGTCGTGCCAGTCGAGGACGTAGACGGCGCCGTCGGGGCCGATCTCGATGCCGAAGCCGACCCAGGCGGGGTCGTTGGCGAGCAAGGTTTCGTCGCCGTGGACGCCGACGAAGCCGGAGCCCTTGGGCACGGGCAGATCGGTGAGGACGGCGTGCTCGTGGAGGTTGGCCATGAAAATGCGGTTGCGGTATTTGGCCGGGAACTCGTCGGCGAGGTAGACGCGCGCGCCGCCGTGGGCCGAGCGATGGCTGTGGTCGGCGACGGTCTTGATGTCGTCGTAGACGTAGGGGTTGATGTGCTTGCCGCCCTGCCGGTGGTAGAAGCCGCCGGGGATGA
>JBDNFZ010000374.1:0-3252 GCA_041689555.1 Opitutaceae bacterium
CATCACCCTCCTCGCTTGGACCGGAGCCGCCCTCGCCTGCGCCGCCCTTGTCGGCCGCGCCACCCGCAGCCTCCCCGCCGCCCTTGCCGTGCTCGCGGCCGTGTTCATCTACCTCTGGATCATGGCCAGCGAGCCCACCCACCCCGGCGGGCTGATCGCCGTCGCGACGGCCCTGCTCGCGTGGCTCGGCTACCGTCGGATTGACGGGGAACGCGATCGCTCTTGGGGGCTGCTCATCGGGGCCGGCGTCGCCGTGCTTTTTCTGTCCAAGATCAACATCGGTGTCTTCGCCGCGTTCTCCGCCCTCGCCTGGTTCGGCCTCCACCATCGCAACGACGTCGTGCGGCGCCGCGCCCCCGCGGTCCTCATGCTCGTGATCGCCGTGCTCCCCTTCGCCCTCATGCGGCCGCTGCTCGGCGCGCCTTGGGTGCAGACGTATGCGCTGCTGTTCGCCGGCTCCGGCGTCGCCGCCATCGGCGCGGCCGCCCTAGGCGCCACCGGACGCCTCGGCTGGCGCGAGCTCGGCGCGGGCGTCGCCGCCGCGCTCGTCGTGGCGGCGATCGTGCTGGGCACGGTTCTCGCGCGCGGATCCAGCCCGCACGACCTGCTCGACGGCATCTTGCTCGGGCCGCTCGCGCACCCGGCCAGCTTCAGCCTGACGTTCCCGTGGCCGGCGGGCACGACCGTCGCCGCCTTCCTTTCGCCGGCGCTCTTCGCGAGCGCCTGGCTGCTCCGCCACCGGGGTTGGCCCGGCCTCGACGCCCTCATCGCCGCCGGCCGTATCGCGGCGACTCTCGCGCTGGCCGCCGCGCTGGCGCGTTTTCCCGCGATCAGCCCCGATAATCTCGTGTTCGCCTTCGCGCTTCCGTGCCTGTGGCTCTTCCTCTGGCCGTTGCCCGGCGAGGCCGCCCCCGCGCTCGCCGCCCGCCGCTGGGTCGGCCTTCTCTTTCTCGGTCAGTCGCTGCATGCCTTCCCCGTGCCCGGCAGTCAGATCGCGTGGGGAACCTTCCTCGCCCTGCCCCTCGCCGCCCTCGGGGCCTGGCCCGCCGCCCGACTTCTCGCCGCGCGACTCGCCCTCCCGCCGGTTCGCGCGCGAGTTGCTCGCGTCGCGCTCGGCCTCGCCGTCGCCGCCTTCGCCTGCGGATTGGGCTGGCGGCTCCTGCAGGTCGGTGCGCGCCGGGAAGTCGGACGCGACCTCGAACTGCCCGGGGCCGAGCGCGTGCGCCTGCCCGAGAACGCCACCGCCCTGTTCCAAATCCTCGCCTTCAACGCCGCCGCCCACGGCGACATCCTGTTCTCCGAGCCCGGGATGTTCAGTCTCAACCTCTGGAGCGGCTTGCCCACCCCCACGCTCGCCAATGTCACCCACTGGTTCTCCCTCCTCGACGACACCCGCCAGCGTGCGATCATCCGCGCCTTGGAGGCCCACCCTCGCGCCTGCGTTGTCATCCAGCGTGAGCACCTCGCTTTTCTTATCGCCCGCGGCCTGCGCCCCGGCGGCCCGCTCCACGACTACCTCGCGGAAAACTTCACGCCCGCGTTCACCCTAGACAGCTTCGAGTTTTCCGTGCGGCGGGGCCGGAATATCGTGCCCTATCAGGTCGCCGAGCTTCTGGAGCGTGCCCCCGGCGCCCCTGACTCCGTCCCCGCCACCCTCCTCAAGTTCAACCTCCTACTCCCGCCCGGCCTCGCCGTCGCCCGCATCGAGGTCGTCCCCATGCACCACCCCGGCCTCGCCTCTCTCGTGCTGTCCGGGCCGGAGACCCGCGTCGAACTCACCCCGCTCAACACCCGCGGCGAAGCCGTCGGCCCGACGCAGGTCGCCGCCTGGCCCTTCGTCGCGCCCCGCCCCACGGCGGTTTCGCTCTACTTCGACCGCAGTGATCCTTCGATTCCCATCGCTTCCACGCTCCTCGTGCTCCGCGACTCCGCCGGCGCCCAGCTCGCCCTCGTGCGTCTCCGGCCTTAGCTCAGCCCCGCCGCCGCGCCACAAGGATCAGGCTCACGCCGAACGGAAACGGCACCCGCCACTGCGCCAGGCCAACAAACACGCGGCGCAAAATCCCGTTCAGCCACGCCGGCGGGATCCGATCCTCCGTCCGCGCTTCCGCGCCGGTCCCGGGTTTCAACGGCCGCCACGCCCGCCATTTCCTCACCAGCCAGACCGCCGGATAAACAACAACGTTCGTGTAGTTAACATACACGACCTCCCAACCCTCGCTCGGGAAAAGCGCCCGTAATTGATCACGATCATAGCGACGGAAATGATGCAGCCCCACGTCCCAGTCGCTCCACAGCGCCATACTCGCCGGCACCGTTACGACCGCCAGTCCGCCCGGTTTGAGCAGCCGATGGAATCCGCGCACCACCGCCCCGTCATCCGGCACGTGCTCCAAGACATCGAGCGCCGTCACATACTCGAGCGAGCCGTCGGGCAACGGCACCGCGTCGCCCGCCAGCGAGAGGATCTGCTCGGCGCGGAATTTCGTCCGCAAGATTCTCAGCGATTCGTCGTGGTCGTCGAGCACCAGCACCCGACACCGCGTCTCCATTTCCTGCGCAAAGATTCCCGTGCCGGCGCCGCAATCGAGCAACGTGTCCGACGCCACCGGCGGCCGCACGCGCCGGAGCCAACTCCGGACGAGTTCACGCTTTCCTGCGTAATACCAGTGCGCGCGCTCAACGCGTTCCAGGTTGGCGTATTCGGCGGCGTCCATGCGTGAGAGAAGACGTTGTTTCGCCGTGCGGAGTTGTCCAAGGTCAAAACGTGGCCCGTTCCGCCCTTCGCCCTTCCGTCGCTTTCTTGCACACCCTCGCGGTGCTCCTCGCGGCGCTGCACGCGCTCCTGGCGGTCACCGCCACGGCGGAAAAGGGCATGGTCGCCGACGAGATCGCCCACCTCACCGCCGGCCTCGCCTATAACACCCGCAACGACTACCGCCTCCAGCCGGAGAACGGGAACCTCCCCCAGCGCCTCGCCGCGCTTCCGCTCACCCTCGCCGGCGAACGGCTGCCTGTGATCGTCTCGCAGACGTGGAAGACCGCCGCCGTTTGGGAATATGGCCACGGGTTCTTCTACGGCGGGAGTCTCGGCACCGTCGAGTTCCTCTTCCTCGGCCGCGCGATGATCGCGTTGGTGAGCGCCGCCACCGCCCTGCTTGTCTTCTATTGGTCGCGCGCCCTGTTCGGCTGGCGCGGCGGCTTTCTCTCGCTCGTTCTCTATGCCTTCTGCCCGTCGTTCCTCGCCCACGG
>JBDNFZ010000375.1:0-2932 GCA_041689555.1 Opitutaceae bacterium
CATTTTGCCCTCTTCGCTGATCATCGACTGATTCCAGGAGGTTTCCCTGGTCCGTCGTTCGTTGGCCAAGGCGAGCGCGCTGAGGCAGAGTCCCACGAGGGAGGGATTGAAGCGCCGGGACGTCTTCGAGGCGTGCGGGCCCCAAAGCGGGATAGGGCCCGGCGCACCGGGCGATCCAGCCGCCCCGGCGTAGACGGTGTCGTGATACCGCATTTTCGCGCGCACGGCCGCCGGCACCATGTGTCCGGTTTTTACCAAAAAACGCAGCTCCGAGGGCGCACGCCCCAGGCGAAAACCAAACCGTGTCGCTTGACTGACGCGCCGAGCCCCATGTCGCCAACCGCAACAACGCCCTTGCCGATGCCGTGCCCGGGAATCGTGGCGATGCGGTGTTTTTTCGCCTGCCGGATCCCGAGGAGAACCGGGGCCGGTCCGCTATCGGAGAAACCGTCGGGATCGCGGTCTCCCCGGCGTGAAACGACGGGCTTCGGGTAGGTTCAAGCCCATCACTTTGGCAGCGCCCAGACCGGGACGGTCTGCGGGTCGAACTTCATAATCAGCGGCAGCAGCGTCTGGGAGAATACCGCGATCACGACGACGCCGATGAGATTGAGCACGAGTCCCACCTTCGCCATCTCGGCGATCCGCACGCGCCGGCTGGAAAACACAAGGGCGTTGGGCGGAGTCGCGACCGGCAGCATGAAGGCCATCGAAGCGGAGGCCGCGCAGGGAATCATAAGAATCAGAGGATGGATGTTCTCGGCTACGGCCCAAGCGGCGAGGATCGGCAGGAACATCGTCGCCGTGGCGACGTTGGAGGTCAGCTCGGTGAGAAAAGTGACGAGGAGGCAGACGAGCAACAAAAGTCCGATCTCCGGCAAATCGCCGACGCCCTGCAGCGCTGCGGCAAGGTGGAGCGAAAGGCCCGTGGAAACGAATCCCGAAGCGAGGGCGAAGCCTCCGCCGAAGAGCAGAAGGATGTCCCACGGCACCTTGGTGACGGCGCTGCCATCGAGGAGCGCGTGGCCCGGTTTGCTGCGGGCCGGGATGAAGAACAGCAGGAGCGAGAGCATCAGAGCGGTCGTGCCGTCGTCGAGCTTGCCCAACGCAGGGTGTAAGTTGCTCCAGCCGCGAATCGTCAGCACACCGAGATCGAGGTCGCTGCGAAAGACCCAAAGCACGGCCAGAGCGACAAACAGCACCGAGACAATTTTCTGTTCCGAGCCCATCGGCCCAAGCTCGCGCAGCTCCGAGCGGACTACGGACCGGTCGAGTTTCAACCCCGCGTCGCAACGGCAAAACACGCGGGCGAGCAGAAACCAAGTCGCGGCGAGGAGGACGGCGGCGAGCGGCGTGGCGTAAAGCATCCAATCGCCGAACGATATCGCCGGCGCCAAAGGGAACGTGTCGCGGTAGATCTTGAGAAAGGCGAGGTTGGTGGGTGTGCCCACCAGGGTCGCGACGCCGCCGATGGAACAGCCGTAGGCGATGGCCAGCATGATGCCCAGCGCGAGCGGCCGCGCTCGGGCGGCGCCGAAGGTCTCCTCGAGTTTGAACGAGACGGCGATCCCGATGGGCAGCATCATCAGCGCGGTCGCCGTGTTGGAGATCCACATCGAGAGCAATGCGGAGGCGAGCAGGAATCCGCCGATCACCGCCCCGGGCGTGGTGCCGGCGCGGTTGAGCAAGGTCAGCGCCACCCGCTTGTGGAGATTCCATTGCTCCATCGCCAACGCGACGAAGAAGCCGCCGAGATACAAAACGATTATCTCGTTGAAATAATTGAGCGGCGTCTTGCGCGCATCCGAGATGCCGAGGAGCGGAAACAGGACGAGCGGCAGCATGGACGTGACGGCGAGAGGTGCGGCCTCGGTCATCCACCAGATCGACATGAGCGCGGCGACCGCCGCCATGGAACCGATCAGGGGCTTGCCCGGCGGTCCGCCCCAGACCCAAAATAAAACGGCAAAGGCGGCGAGACCGAGAAAAAATCCGATTTGGCGGACGCGCGAGACGGTGGGATGGGGCGGAGTCATCGGAGGGAGGTTAGGCCTAGGAGAAGCAAACGCCGAGTCTGGAAAGGGAAGCGAGCCTTGGCCAAAAGATCGGAGCCTCTCGGTCGAACGGGAATGTCCGCCGATATTTCAGCCGGCGTTGAAACCACGTGAAACCGGACTCTCGATGGATTTCGGATCCGTCGCCTGCGCCGCTTCACGACGCCGCGTCCGCTCGGCGCAGATTGGGAAATTTTCGCGGAGATTACGGGTGGGCGTATGCCCCATCCGGAGTTTCCGCATCCTTCAGCCGGCCTTTGGTTCAGATCAAACCCAGCTTCATTTTACCCTCTTCGCTGATCATCGACTGATTCCAAGAGGGCTCCCAGGTGATGCGGACGTCGGCGGCGGTTACGCCGGGGACGAGGAGGATTTTGGTCTTCGCATCTTCGGCGATCGCCGGACCCATGCCGCAACCGGGGGCGGTGAGCGTCATGGCGACGTTGACCTGATAGGTGGGCGGCGTGGTCTCGTCTTTTTGTTCGACGTCCATCGAGTAAACGAGGCCGAGGTCCACGATGTTGACGGGGATCTCCGGATCGTAGACGCGCTTGAGTTGATCCCAGATCGCGGCGGGGTCGGGGGCGCCGCCCGCGAGGGTGGCGGCCTTCACGGAGTGATCGGCGGCTTGCTCGCCGAGGGCATCGCCGTCTTTGCCGTCGATGCGGAAGAGACCGAAATCGGTCTGCACGGTGAAGGCACCGCCGAGCGTCTGGTGGATGAAGAGTTTGGTGCCGGCGGCGAGGGTGTGCTTGTCGCCGGAGGGAATCTGCGTGGCGATGACTTCGCGGGCGAGGGTGCGGTCGGTGTTGGCCATGGAAGGAAGGGGGCTAAATGTGGAAATCAGGAAAGCGGGAACGGAACGGGAGAAGCGGAGG
>JBDNFZ010000376.1:0-10480 GCA_041689555.1 Opitutaceae bacterium
AGCCGGCACCGCGGACTACACGAAACTCAGAGCGGGTCGGGCCAAAAGCCCATCAGAGTAGGCCAGCGCGCTTGCGCGCGCTCCGATCGCATCACGAGCTCGCGCAAACGCGTCGGCCTACGGTGCGTTGATCCTCGGATAACCTCCAAGGTTCGCCGGAAAAAATCCTTCCATTCTTCGCCGAGGCGCTCTCACCGCGGACTTCCTGAGGCTCGCAAAATACAGCGACGATTGTGACCGGGAGTAGGGCGGACTTCAGGCCGCCTTTTCAGAACGCCGAAGGCGGGCTGAAGCCCGCCCGCCCCGGATTCCCGCGTCCCGCCGTTGCGCGAAAATCAGTAACCAAACAACATCTGTCTTTCGTGTATTTCGTGTGTTTCGTGGATAAAAACCCGGCGGAGAATTATTCCCGTTTCGTCCGCCCAGGCATCCTTTGAACCGGGATTTTTTTTGCGATCAAGCCGGTCGCCGCACCTCCCCCGATCTCAAAACCGAGCGCAACCTTTCATCTAGGCCCCGTGCCCGCTCTCCTCCGACCTCCGCGACCTTTGCGTCCTCCGCGGTGACACCTACTTCCTTGTGCCCGTAACCCTCCGCCAACCACGCCGTCCGCCATCCAAAATCTCCCAAAGATCAATCCCCTCTTTCCCCGGAATTTTTTCCGTGTGTTCCGTGTGTTCCGTGGGCCAATCTCCTTTCAACCCGCCGGGTTTCCCCCGCATTTTTTCGCGTCCTTTCGCGCCTTTCGCGGGCACCCCTCCGTCCTCCGGACTTGATCGTCGTCCCGCCTTCAGACGGTCCGCACCCTCCTCTCCATTCTCAGTTCTCATCTTCTCCCCTCATTCCGTCGCCCAATCCGACTTTCGTTTCTTTAGTGTCGTCCGTGGTGCCCCCATTCTTTTCTCCATGAGTTCCCTCCGCCCCATGCTCCGCCTCCACCTGCTGCCCTTCCTTCTTCTCGCCTCCGCCCTCGCCTTCGCCGCCGATCCCCGCGGCGACGCCCCCGACGCCAAGCTCCTTTCCCCCGCCGCCTCGCAGGCCCTTTTCCACCTACCCCCCGGCTTCGAGATCCAACTCGTGGCCGCCGAGCCCGACATCCAAAAACCCCTCAATCTCGCCTTCGACTCCGCCGGCCGCGTCTGGGTCACCGGTTCCACCCTCTACCCGTGGCCCGCCCGCCGCGACGCCCTCGGCGAGCCCATCGCCACCTTCGACAAACACTGGAGCGAGAATCCCGTCGCCTACCGCACGGCCGCGTCTCCGCCCGAACCCGCCGAGCACGGTCTCGACACCGTCCGCGTCCTTTCCGATTTCGATCCCGTCACCGGCCGCGCGCGCAAGGTCTCGGTCTTCGCCGACGGTCTCAACATCCCCATCGGCATCCTCCCGCTCCCGCGCGCACCCGGCGCCAAGGGCGACACCGTCATCGTCTACTCCATCCCGGCCATCTGGCGCCTCACCGATACCGACGGCGACGGCCGCGCCGACCTCCGCGAAAAACTCTACGACGGTTTCGCCTTCCGCGACACCCACGGGATGTCCTCCAGCTACTGGCTCTGGCTCGACGGCTGGGTCTACGGCACCCACGGCTTCGCCAATCCCAGCGAGGTCACCGACCGCTCCGGCCGCGTCGTGAAAATCACCAGCGGCAACACCTACCGCTTCCGTCCCGACGGCTCGCAGTTCGAGATCGTCACCCGCGGCCAGACGAACCCCTTTGGCCTCGCCTTCGATGCCCGCGGCGACCTCTACACCGCCGACTCCCACTCGAAGCCCGTTTACCTGCTCGTTCCCGGCGGCTTCTACGAAGGCATCGGCAAGGAGCACGACGGCCTCGGCTTCGCGCCCGCCATCACCGCCGATGACCACGGCTCCAGCGCCATCGCCGGCATCGCCCACTACTCCGCCAAGCACTTCCCGCCCGATTTCCAAGGCAATCTCTTCAACGGCAATCCCGTCACCCGCCGCATCAACCGCGACCGTCTCGACTGGCGCGGCTCCACCCCCGCCGCCTTCCGCGAGTCCGATTTTCTCACCAGCGACGACCCCTCCTTCCGCCCTATCCAAGTCAAGCTCGGGCCCGACGGCGCGCTCTGGGTCGCCGATTTCTACAACCCCATCATCGGCCACTACGAGATTCCCCTCACCCATCCCGCCCGCGACCGGGCCCACGGCCGCATCTGGCGCATCGTCTGGCGCGGCCTCGACGGCTCCGTCCCGCTTCCGACTCTCCCCAATCTCGCCGCGCTCTCCACCGCCGATCTCGTCGCGCGCCTCGCCGATGCCAACAACGTCGTCCGCTCGCTCGCCGTCGCCGAACTCCTCGCGCGCCCCGATGCCCTCGCCGCCGAGCCCGCGCTCGCCGCCGCCGCCGCGCGCCTCGTCGCCGGCACCGATACCGCCGCCGACGAGACCGCCGCGCTCCCGCTCCTCCTCGCCCTCGAGCGCCTCGGCCGCACCGACGACGCCCTTCTCCGCCGCGCCCTCACTCGCCCCGCCAGCGACGTCGCCCTCGCCGCGCTCTCCGTCCTCGCCCTCCGCACCGACTCCGCACCGAGTGGCGCGCCCGGCGGATCGGTCTCTCGGCTCTCGACTCTCAGCTCTCAACTTCCTTCTCCCACCCCCGACATCGCCGCTCTGCTCGCGCCGATCACCGCCGCAAACTTTTCCTCGTCCTCCCGCGCCTGGCGAGCCGTCGCCCAGCTCCTCGCGAGAAATCCGCAACCGTGGACCGCCCCGCTCATCCTCGCCCTCCAGGCCCGCGCCCCCGAATCCGACACCCAGCTCACCTACGCCTTGCGCCTGGCCCTCAAGGCCCGGGTCGCCCTCGCCTCCCTCGACGAGCTCAACCAACTCGCCCTCGTCCCCGCCGCCGCCGAGCGCCTCGCCGATGTCGCCCTCGCCGTGCCCACCCCCGTCGTCGCCGAGTTCCTCCTCGCCCACCTCGAGCGCACCCGATTCGCCTCGCCCCGCGCCGGAGAATTCGCGCGCCACGCCGTCCTCAACCTGCCCGCCGGGCGTTTTCCCGCCATCGTGCCGCTCACCTCGGCTCTCGCCGCCGCCCCGCTCGCGCAGCGTTTCGCCCTCGCCGACGGCCTCGCCGCCGTCTCCCGCCTGCCCGACCGCACGCTCCCCGCCGACCTCACCGCCTGGATGCAAAGCACCCTCGTCGCCACGCTCGCCCAGCCCGACCCCGTCCTCACCCGCCGCGCGGCCGAGGCGATGAAGGACCTCGCCTTCCCCGGGAAAAACGCCCCGCTCCGCGCCCTCTTCCTCGACGCCAAAGCCAACGGCACCGTGCGCATCGCCGCCGTTCGCGTCGTCACCCTCGACTCCGAGAGCGTCGCCGATCTCGCCACCCTTCTCGGTCGCACCACGGAGTCCGTTGGCCTTCGCCGTCCCGCCGCCGAGCGTCTCGGCCTGCCCGCCGCCGGCCCCGCCGGTCTTGCCGCCCTCCTCTCCGCCCTGCCCACCGCGCAAAGCGACTTCGCGCTCTCCCTCGCCCTCAGCCTCGTCAAGAGCGACGCCGGCGCCGACGCCCTCGTCGAAGCCGTCACCGCCGGCAAAACCCCCGCGCTGCTGCTCCGTCACCGCCTTGTCGCGACCGAACTCGAGAAACGCCCCGCCGCCCTCCGCGCGCGCGCCGCCGGCCTCGTCACGAACCTCCCTTCCGAGGACGCCCGCATCGACGCCCTCATTTTCGCCCGCACCGCCGCCCACGCCACCGCCCAGCCCGACACCACCCGCGGCGCCGCCGTCTTCGCGCAAAATTGCGCCCTCTGCCACCGCTTCCAAAGCAACGGCGGCAACCTCGGCCCGAGTCTCGATGGCATCGGCTCCCGCGGCGTCCCCCGCCTCATCGAGGACATCCTCGATCCGAGCCGCAACGTCGACCCCACCTTCCGCCTGACCACGCTCACGCTGAAAAACGGCGAGACCAAATCCGGCCTCAATCTCCGCGCGGAAGGCGACCGCACCCTCCTCCGCGACCCCGCGACCAACGAGGACATCACCGTCGCCACCGCCGACATCAAGGAGACGACACCCTTGTCCATCTCCCCCATGCCCGCCGCCTACGATTCGGTCCTGAGCGAAACCGATTTCTTCGCCCTCATCGGCTACCTCCGCGCCCCATAGACGTCTTCCGGCGCGCTCAACCGCCCTTCGGAGGCTGCCAGAGTTCGATGCGGTTTCCTTCGCCGTCCTTGATCCAGGCGAACTGGCCGTATTCCGAGGCCTCGATGCCTTTGGAATCGATCCAGACCCCTTCCTCCTTCAGACTCGCGAGCACTTTTTTCAGGTTGCGACGCGGTAATTGACCATGTGGGCCTGCTTGCCGGGGCCGAAATATTTCGTCTTTGAATCAAACGGACTCCACACCGTCGAACCCTTCTTTTTTGGATTCTTGGCGTCGCGCCACGGAAACGCGCAACCGCCCCACGTCTCCACCGGCAGCCCGAGGTGCTGCTTATACCAGGCGCCCGACTTCGTCGGATTCTTCGCTTTGAAAAAGATTCCGCCCAAACCCGTTACGCGTGGGTTTTTCATACCGCGAAACAAACCGAAAAAACCACGGAGTGTCGAAGCGTTTGTCACTATCCTGAGGCAAGGTTTGGCGGCCGATCATGAGCCTGGAAAAGCCCGCCGAGGCGGAACGCATCTTCGGGTTGGCGGTGGTTCGCACCGGCTTCTGTAGGCAGCCCGCTTGCGAGCGCTCGGCGACCGGAGTGCTCGCACGCGAGCTTCCTACCGCCGAACGGCGGATGCACCCGCTGAGGCGCAGCGCCAATGTCCGGGCTCGCGCCGTCCCATGGCTCTGCCTAAAGATTGGCCGCAACAAATAATCCTATGGGCGACACTCCTCCAATTTTGACCTCGGCGCCATCAACCGCAAATCCTCGCCCGCAAAAAAGGCGAAAGGCTTCTTTCCTCCCCGCGTGGTCAAGATGGTGGCATTTTACATCATCTCGTTCTGCATCGTCGCCAGCGTGGTCGCCTGCGTCTTGGCCATTTGGGATTTCACCAAGAAAGACTCTCTCTGGCGGCTCGTCGCATCCTTCCTCGTGGTCGGGGGAGGCACCGCCTTGTTCGCCGCCGTCAATGGGATTTTCGGCGAAGATGAAAAAGACTGACCTCTGCGGTGGCCGGCCCGCTCTCGGCTGAAATTAAGCGAATTCACGGCCGCTCGACGACAAACCGCGAGGGTCTGCGCCCGACCCGCTGAGCTGGCGGTGGCGGCAAGAAACGCAGGTCAAGACCCCAATGCGGCGGACCTGGCGGCCGGATAAGGCAGGACATGAAATCCCGCCCGTTTCGCCCTTGCCTTCGTTTATTGGCCACCCTCCTCGCGTTTGCTTCGTCGGGCTGCCAAACGTCCAAGGGTTTCGGAAAAGATGTCGAAAAACTGGCCGAGAATATCCAAGAAAAAGCCAAGTGACCGCGCCGACCGAGCGGCACTCAGAAAAAGGGCTGCGATAGGACTGTTCGCAGGCACCCCGCTTATCCCGTCACGGAGAGAAAAATGTCAGGGGTCTAGATTGCGTGTCGGAATCGCCCGGAAAACATTGCCCCCACCCATCACCGGCTCGCCGCGAACAGCCGGTCCAGCACCTCGGCGTTGCGCAACGTCTCCGCAAGTCCGAACTGCGGCGCGCGGTTTTCCAGAATCGCCGCCGCAAAATCCTCCACCTCGGCGCGGTAGCGGTCGCTCTCCGTCACCGCGATCCGGGTGCGCTCCTCGCCTCGCGTAAGCGTCAACGCGCCCGGCGGATCGAAAAACGTGTCGGGAATCTCCAGCACGCCCCCGGTCCCGACGATCTCCGCGCCGATCCGCTTGTGCGCGTTGAACCCGCAATGCAGCAACGCCACCAAGCCCGACGGATACCTGAGCAGCGCCGAAAACAGCAGATCGACTCCGCCCTCACGCACGCACTGCACCGCCACCGACTCCGGCCGCACCGCGCCCGGCGCCGCGTGCGCCACCGTGTCCGCCACGAGCCCGGCGAAGTTCACCGGATAGCAGCCTACATCGTAGAGCGCGTCGCCGCCGAGCACGGATTGCAGTTTGATCGACGCCGGATTCGCGAGGAGAAAACGGAAGCTCGCCTGCAAGAACTTCACCTCGCCCAGCACGCCGCTCCGCAGCGTCTCGACGACCTTCCGCGTGCGGTCGGTGTAGCGATACATGAACGCCTCCATCAGCTTCACGCCGTGCTTATCCGCCGCGGCGATCATCCGCCGGCACTCCGCCGCATCGAGCGCCAGCGGTTTTTCGCACAGCACGTGCTTGCCCTGCTCCATCGCCCGGATCGTCCACTCGGCGTGCAGCGAATTTGGCAACAGAACATAGACCGCATCGACCGCCGGATCGCGCAGCAACTCCTCGTAGCCCGCGTAGGTCCGGTGCCCGCCGGTGAAGCGCACCGCGCTCTCCGCCAGCTTCGCCGGATCACGCGACGCCAGCGCCACGAACTCGGAATTCCCCGATCGCAAGATCGCCGGAATCACCGATTCACGCGCGATCTTCGCATAGCCCAAGACGCCCCACCGGATTTTTTTTGCGGATGCCGCCATCCGCGAAAAATGGCGGCTCGCCGCGCCGGGGCAATCCGCGTTCACGCCGCTTCCGCTCCTCTTGCCGAGGTTCACGGTTGCGTCACCGTCCGCCGCTTCAACGCTCCACCGATGCCGATACGCCGCTGCCTCTCCCTCCCCTCGCTTTTCGGCGCAGTCGTCGCGTTGGCCGCCCCGTTCGCGCTCCGGGACCAGGCCCCGACGCCGGCACCGCCTCCGCAGCCGGTCCGCATTTCCGTCACGCTCCCGGCGTCCGCCCGCGCGCCCGACGGCGAGAGCCCGGCCGCTTGGAATTACGATTGAAGCCGGAAATCGCATGAGCCGACCGACCTGCTACCACTGTTTTTGGCCCCGGGCATTGTGCTGGTGCGCGTCCATCACGCCGATGCCCACGCGCACGAGGTTCGTGTTCCTCATGCATCCCAAGGAATACAAATACGAAAAAGCGGGCACCGGCCGCCTCACCCACCTCTGCCTCTCGGACAGCGAAATCCACATGGGCCTCGGCTTTGATCGGCACGCGACGGTGCAGGAACTCATCGCCGATCCCGCGAATTTCCCCGTGCTCGTTTATCCCGGCCCGACCGCGCGCAACCTCTCCACCGGCGACCTCGCCCCCGCCGAACTCGGCGGCCGCCGCCTCGTCGTCTTCCTCCTCGACGGCACGTGGAGCGGCGCGCGGAAAATGCTCCGCCTTAGCCCGTCTCTCCAACACCTGCCACGCGTGATGTTCACGCCGACCGCGCTCAGCCGCTTCGTCATCAAGCAACAGCCTCAGGCCGGCTGCCTCTCCACGCTGGAGACCGCCCACGAACTCCTCCTCGCGCTTACCCGCTCCGGCCTCGACGCCTATCCGCTGCCCGCGCAACTCCTCGATCTCTTCGCGCGCATGCAGGCCTTCCAGATCAAGTGCGCCAACGATCCCGCACTGGCCGGATACCGGCGTCGCCATCCCTACCTCTCGCCCTCCGAGCGCATTCTGCCCAAGGGCCGTCGCCGACGTTATCTCCCCAAAGTCGTGCTGACGTCCGCCTTGCCTGTGCTTCCGCCCGCGTTCGCGGGCTAAGCACCGCTCCGACTAACCCCGCTACTTTCGGAGGGGGCCGGCGCACTGGCCGCGCCCCCTCCTCCTGATGCGTAAAATGCAGATCGGCGCCCGCTGTTCTCACTTTTTCCATAGCCGTCCATTTCCGAAACGCCTACGCTTCCGACCATGAGTCTTCCCCGCCACCGACACCGCTGTTCGATCCTTTCGGACCCGGAGTCGCCGGCCTTCGCCTTTGGCCTGACCACGACAACCCTCCCCGACAAAAGCTATGCAGCCTCCTGTCGCGCGGTCCCCGCCTCGAGGCCGCTCGATCCGATCACCGCGACGACCTCCACCGGCTTCCTCCGGTCAGGTGCGGCTATCTGCTCTCGCCAGCGGTAGCCAAAGGATCCGCCCTACCGTCGGCATCCAACCACCGGGCGCCTCAACCCTTTTATGCGAGCCAGCCAGTCACCTTCGATCAGCCTGCGTTTCGGCGGCGGTGCCTTGGCGGAGAGGCTGCGCGGGCTCGCCACCCTGAAATGGTCCGCCTTGGTCATGCTCGTGATTGCCGGGGTTTAGACCCTAAGCCTCAGCCGTCCGGCCGTCTGGAACGTAACCGGAATCGGTCAATCCGGCGTGCCCTTTTTCGACCTGTATGGGCTGTTGGCGGCGGGGGAGCTGGCCGCGCTCGGCGGCAATCCCTATGCGCTCAACCCGCTGGATCCTTATCTTCGCCCTCACGTCTATACGGGCTGGTGGCTGGCCACCGGCTCGATCGGCCTCACCCGCGCCGACACCCTGTGGCTCGGCCGGTTGCAGCTCGCCTTGACGCTGGTTGCGGCCATCGCACTGATCCGCCCGCAGCGAGCGTCGGAAGCCTTGTTCATGATCGCGGTGCTGGCGTCGCCCGCCCTGCTTATGGCGGTCAATCGCGGCAACAACGACCTGGTTGTCTTTATCGTTTTGTGCGGCGCGCTCGGTTGTCTTCGCCAGGCAATCCCCGGCTTCCGTCTCCTCGGGGCTATCTTCGTCGCGACGGCCGCGGTCCTGAAATATTATGCTTTGGCCGCGATCGGCGTGGCGTTGGCGGCGCGCAGCCGGCGCGAATTCTGGTTGGCCATCGGCGCCGCCGCTCTCGTGCTTCTGCTGGCGTGGCCGGACTTGGCACCGGGTCTGGCCAGTGCCGGCCGATTCAAGCCCAGTCCGCAGGGTCTCTATGCGTTTGGCGCCCCGGCGCTGTTTATCGCCCTCGACCTCCGATCGCCCAATTCATGGGCGCTGGCAGCGGGTCTTTTGGTGGCGGCGTGGAGCGGATGGTCGACGCGCGAGCAGTGGAAACAACCCCCGGGATCTGCTCCGCCCCGGACCCTGGACCTTGAATTTTTCTGCGCCGCGGCGCTCATCGTCGGCTGCTTTTCCCTCGGCGCTTCCTACGTCTACAAAATGATTTTTGCGGTGTGGCTGCTCCCGCGCCTCTGGACGTCCGGAGCCAGCCCCGCCGCCACCCTGCGCCTACGGCTGACCCGCAGGATTCTGTTGGCTATGCTCTGGCTTGAAGGCGTCACGGCGATCGTGATCAACACGCTGATCGGCCCCCGGTCCGTTTCGCTGGCCAACGAGGTTCTCTCGGCCGCGATCGTCACGAGCCAGCTGCTGACTTGGCTTCTGATTGCGCTCTTGTCGCGGGAATTGGCGGCGTGGGGTATCAGCCAAGGCCGGCGGCTGTTCGGGTCCGGCTCCGCGCCGTCCCTCACCGCCACCCGTGCCGAGGGAAGCGCCGTGAGAGTTCCGCCTTCACCTTCGGATGCTGATCCCGCCAGAAATTGGTGAGGTCGCCCGCCGCTTGGATCGCGCGATGGTTCGGCGCGAGCACCTCGAACTTCACCGGCTCGCGGCCGTGGCCGATGGTGAACTTCCGTTCCGTCTAACGGGATCGATTCCGGTATTGCCCGAGACCATGGCGTGTATTACTTCCCGATTTATGAACACTATCTCGCTGAAATTGCCTGATCGCCTGCTCGAGCGTTTGGAGTCGGAGTCGCGCGCACGCGGCACCACGAAGTCTTCGCTGGTGCGGGAGTGCCTGGAGAAGTCTCTCGATGCGGGCGCCATCGGCGGCAAGGCCACCTGCTACGATTTGGCGCGTGACCTGGCCGGCTCGCTCAAGGGTCTGCCCCGCGACCTGGCGACCAACCCCAAGCACATGGAAGGATTCGGCCGGTGAAAGGCGCGGTGCTGATCGATACCGGGCCGCTGGTTACCTTCCTCGCGGCCGGCGCCGCGCACCATGAGTGGGTCTGCGCTCAGTGGAAGCGCCTGCATCCTCCGTTGCTGACCTGCGAATCGGTCCTGACTGAAGCGGCTTTCCTGCTGAAACGTGAAGGCGTCGACACCGATCCGCTGTTCGCGTTGCTGGAACGCGGCGTATTGCGGGTCGGCCTGGAAATCGAAGACCAACTGCCGGACCTGCGCACCCTGATGCGGCGCTACCGTGATCGCCCGATGTCGCTCGCCGATGCCTGCCTCGTGCGGATGGCCGAACTTCACCCTAACGCGGTCGTCTTCACGCTCGATAACGATTTCCGGATTTATCGCCGCCACGGTAACAGGGTCATTCCCGTGCTGATGCCGGTGACCTCTTGAATACCGCCGGAACCATTCCGCTTTCTGCACAGGAGCGCGCAGAAACCCGGGCCCGATTGAGGCAGCCTGAAGAATCCGCCCGTCCAACCGCACACTAGCCCGGATATTTCATACGCGATCCAGTTTTGCGAGGCTGAGCGAAGTGGGCGGGTAAAAACGGCTGGCCCGCGACGATTTTTACGGCCGAACGGGCGAAGCGACGCGGCGGAGCCGTTTTCGCCGATCCCAATGACG
>JBDNFZ010000377.1:0-11001 GCA_041689555.1 Opitutaceae bacterium
AATTACGCAAAGACGTGCAACGACCGTTGATCATCATCGCCGACAACGCATCCTATCACCGCAGCCAACCCGTCCGGCATTATGTCGCAAGCAGCCAGGGCCAAGTCGTCGTGGAGAACTTGCCGCGCTACGCCCCGGAAGTGAATCCGGACGAGCAAGTGTGGAATCACGCCAAGTCGCGCCTCGCACGTTTGTTTGTGGTCAGCAAACGGGAGATGAAACACGCCGTCTCGAATATCATGCGCTCCATCCAACGCAGCGTCGGTTTGGTCCAGCCATTTTTTCAGCTCCCCGACACGAAATACGCGGCCTGACTATAAGCGCACGAACTTATGCAACGATTGATACGTGCTCGACGGCGTGTTGACCGCTGCGATGGCGACCCCCGGTGACGCCAGCTTGGTCAAGCGGGTGGGCCTGATCGCGCAAATGCCGATCAGCCCCGTTTTCGCCCTGCCGCGCGAAATCGAGGACGCGATTTCGATCCACTACAGCACCGAAAAAAATCTCGAGGAGAGCCTCGACGAACTCGATCGTTCCAGCCTCTTCGACAAACCGGAGATGGCTGGCGACGTGCTCGCCCAACTCGCAGAGAACAACGCCCTCGTGCAGATTTTGGACGAAATCGTCTACTTCGCGATCCGCGAGCGCGCCACCGATATCCATATCGAGGCCCAGGAGACGCTCTCCCGCATCCGCTTCCGCATCGATGGCAATCTCCGCGAGATCCTGACCTACTCCCGAAAGCTGCACCGCGCCCTGATCTCCCGGCTCAAGATTCTCAGTAGCCTGAACATCTCCGAGTCACGATTTCCGCAGGACGGCCGGTTCTCGATGCCCATCGGGACCCAGACCGCCAATTTCCGGGTCTCCACGATTCCCTCGGCCTACGGCGAAAAGGCCGTCATCCGTATCCTCGCGATGAGCGGCAAGAAGACGATGCTCACCCTGGACAAAATGATGATCTCCCAGACCATCCTCCAGCCGTTCAAGCGCCTGATCAAAAACCCCAACGGGATTTTTTTTGTCACCGGACCCACGGGCTCGGGCAAGACGACGACCCTTTATGCAGCCCTGAACGAGATCAACAGCGCCGACATCAACATCTCGACGATCGAGGATCCGATAGAGATCCAGCTGGCCGGCGTCACGCAGACGCAGGTTAACGCCCATATCGACCTCAGGTTCGCCAACGTCCTCCGCGCCCTGATGCGGCAGGACCCCGACGCGATCTTGGTCGGGGAAATCCGGGATCTCGAGACCGCCAAGATCGCCACCGAAGCCGCACTCACCGGCCACGTCGTCTTTGCCACTCTCCATACCAACACCGCCCCGCAGGCGATCGTCCGCCTGATCGAGATCGGGGTCGAACCTTACATGGTCGCGCCCTCGATGATCGGTGTATTGACCCAGCGACTCGCGGCCAAAATCTTCGAAAACTGCAAGGAAGCCTACCAACCGTCGCGTGAGGTGCTCGCGAAGTATTTTCAAGAAGAGGGATTGTCGGACGTTTCGTTCTACCGCGGCCGGGGCTGCGTGAAGTGCCGCTTCTCCGGATACAAGGGGCGGATCGCCTTCCACGAACTGGTTATCATCACCGAAGAGATCCGCGCCCTCATATCGGACGGACGCAGTGCGCAAGAGATTACTCGCGCGGCGGCCAAGGTCGGCTACAAACCACTCCGCTACGACGGACTGAAGAAAGTTCTCCTCGGCCTCACGACCATCGACGAAATCGAAGCAAGCACCGCCCCGGAGTGGGCCATATAAAATCCGCTTTATTTCCGGGAATCGAAGCCGATCAAATCCGGCAAGCCCTACATCGCATTCAGCAGTCTTACTTAACCGACCCAAAATCACCGATCCATGGCTGATCTTTCCCGCATCGATCTCGAGGCCATCGAGAATCTCCGTTCGCTCGATCCCGGCGACAATGATGAATTCCTACGCGAGATCATCGGAATTTTTCTCGAAGATACTCCGCTCAGAATCGCAGAGTTGGAGATGAGCCTCGCCGCCGCCGATATCCCGACCTTCACCCGGGCGGCCCACAGCATCAAGGGCAGTTCCGCCAATCTCGGGGCGCTACGCCTTCGGCAAATAGCCGAGAAAATCGAACACGGTTCGCGCAAGGACGGACTCGGTTCGGTCGCCGCGGATGTGATCCTCCTCAAGACGGAATTCGCCGCCACTGCGGCCGATTTGAATAAATTCCAGAAACCTTGAGGGGCACTCCCCGGAAACGGGACCATTCAGCGGTAAAGCGCCGTGGTCGGAGCCGCGGTCAGGACGTTATATTGGCGCATGGCCAGCCGCCACCACTCGGCGATTCCGTCCGCCGGCGAACTCCACAACTCGCGATGGAGCGATATCATCGACTCGGCATCGAGGAGCAGCGCCATCGTTTCCTTGGTTGAGAACTTGTCGGGACCTTCGGCAAGCAGGCGGAGACGCAACTGCCCGAACCATTCCCTCGCTTCCTCGCTGGGTCGGCGTTGCCGGAGCAACGCCACGTGCATGGCGTTGATGTAGGGATCGAGCACCGCCTGCATCAACCCGTAGTTGGCGCGCAGGGGTTCCAAGGGCGGCAAATGCCGGTAGCACGCCGCTAGATTCTGCTGTAACCGCTTCAATTCATAGGGCGGATGCGTTTCCTCCGGCGTCAGAAAAATCCCGGCTTCCCGCGCCCGCCGGCCAATGCTGCCTTTGCTGAGAAAAATCGAGACCGGGATCGATAGGACCAGTCCGGCCAGCACCGGGCTCAGCCACCAAAAAAAGGCCGGCGAGATGATAAAGGAGCACACTCCCCAGACCAAGCCGAAGAAGGTTTGCCCGCCATGCGTGATGATCGCCTCACGCCAATCGGTCCCGTCGTCCTCCGCACCGCGCTGTTGCGTCACCCAACCCACGCCTTGGCCCAGCAGGGTGGAGAGCACAAATTTCGCATTGAACATCATGTTCACCGGGGCGAGCAGCGCCGAGGCGCACGTTTCCGCAAGTGCGCTGAGCACGAGTCGCGACCGCCCGCCGAAACGGCCGACGGCCTCGGACTGTCCCAAAGTGAGGATCACGCTCACGAATTTGGGCAAAAATAAAAGCAGCATCGTGAACGCGAACAGCGTCAGCGCGACCGGAACCTGGAAAACAAAGCCAAAAACGCGCGTCACATCCTCGGGACGCACCGCCCCCCCGACTCCCGGGCGCAGGCTGAGGCCGAACACGTGGATCGTGCTCAGAGTGAGAAAGAGCAGCCAAAGCGGCGACGACGCGTAGGCCATCACGCCCATCAGGAGATGGAACCGGTTTGCCGGCCGGAAGCCCCGCGCCGTCAAGAGCCAAGCGTGCTGCATATTCCCCTGACACCAGCGCCGGTCGCGCTTGGCGCTTTCGATCAACGTGGGCGGGCCTTCCTCGAAACTGCCTTCGATCTCACCCGCCAGCCACACCGCCCAGCCCGCACGGCGCATCAGCGCCGCCTCGACAAAGTCGTGCGAGAGAATACGGCCGCCGAAGGGCTCGCTGCCTGGCAGGTCGGGCAACGCACAATGGTCGATGAAGGGCTGCACGCGGATGATGGCGTTGTGCCCCCAATAGTTGCCGTCGTGTTGCTGCCAGTAGTTCAAACCGGCTAGAAAAAGCGGGCTGTAAAGGCGGTTGGCGAAGGCCTGCAAACGTGCGTAGAGCGTCTCTCCCTGAACGATGCGGGGCGCCGTCTGGATGATGCCGACTTTGGCATTGCGCTCCATCAACGCCACCAACTGCACGAGCGCCCGGCCGGTCATGATCGAGTCCGCGTCGAGCACGACCATGTAGCGGTAGTTCTTGCCCCAACGACGGAGGAAATCGGCGACGTTGCCGGCCTTCTTGTTGATCTGATGGCGGCGCTTGCGGTAAAAAATTTTCCCAAAGCCGCCGACTTGCTTGCAGAGCTCGACCCAGGCGACCTCCTCTTGGATCCACTGGTTCGGCCGGTTCGAGTCGCTGAGGATGAAGAAATCGAAATGCTCGGATTTCTTGGTTTCCTGAACCGAGCGGTAGATCACGCGCAAGCCCTCGAACACCCGGCTGACGTCCTCGTTAAACACGGGCATCACGACCGCGGTCGACGCCAGTTGCAACTCGTCTCCGGGTGCGATCGACCGCCCGATGCGGCTGCTATCGCCTCCGCGGTTCAGGACGTAGAAACCGACCAGCGCCGTGCAGAAGCCGGCGGCGATGTGCGCGAAAAGCACCACAAAGAGACCGAGCAATACGATCTCGAGACCACTGATGCCCTCGCGCCAGAGCAGATCGGCCATGAACCAAGTCGCTAGGCTAGTGAGCCCGAAGATCGCGGAGAAAAACAGAAAGCGCCGGCGGTTGAGCCGCTGCTTCGTCATGTGTTCCTGATGAAAAATTCTCACGGGCGGCGTCAACGGGTCGCGTAAAAAATCCCGCCCAGCGCGGCGGCGAACACGAACCAGAGCAACAGCGCGCGCAGGATCGGCCAGCGCTCGAAGCGTTCGAGGGTTTCGCCCGCCGCCTCGGTGATGGGTCCGAGATCGATGGGGCGGGGCACCATGCTGGAGACCGCCATGTCCGGACCCGCCTGCATCGAGCTGGCCTGAAGGGACGCGCTGAACTCCGGCGGGATATTGCCGCCGTCGAGAAAGGCGTAGGGCCACCGCTCCGGTCCATCGCACAACAACAAGGCGACCCGGGCGTCGATCGCGCGCCGATCGGACGCCGCGTCTGCCCGGCCGAGCACGGCGCCGAACCATTGGTCCATCATGGCCTCGGTTTCCTCCGCTGCGATCGTCGTGGGGTCGAGGGCCGGTTGTTCGCCATGTCGTCGGGCGGCACGTTCCAAAATTTCCTGAATCAGCCGGCTTTGGTGCAATCGATTGTGGACGCGATGGGCGCGCAGATAGTCTTCGACCCGCACATAAGCCGCATTCCATGCCTCCATCGAGCCCGTGGTCGGGCGGAACTCAGCCGGCAGCGCGGCCATGGACGGCGGCTTCACGGTTGCCAGAGATAGGTCCACGTCTCCGTGAGCACGTGCGGGGGCTTGCGGAGATAGGCGCGCAGTTCGACCGGCTTACGGCTGCCGTCGGCCCGGAGGGCAAAGGCCAGCCGCCACGTCCCGTTGTTGGGATTTTTTTGGACCGTCGAATGCACCAATCTCGCCCCCGCGCCCACGGTGACCACCGAGTCGATCAGCGGATCCGGACCTTGTTTGCCGAGGTAGGCGCCGTCGAAATCCACGACGAACCTTTCCAAATCGGGTTCGTGAGTTTTGGAATGACCTCTGCGCGTCGCGATCGCCAATCCGGCCGGCGGCCGGATCTGGTCAAGGAACCAGTGGAGCCGGTATTCAAATTCGATCGGCTCGCCCACTGCCGGTAGCGAATCCGGGACCCAGAAGGCGACGATGTTGTCGTTCGTTTCGTCGGGGGTCGGCAGCTCGACCAAACGCACCGACCCGCTGCCCCACACGCCGATCCGCTCGACCCACGCGCTGGGCCGGCGGTGATAATTCGCCTCCAGATCTTCGTAACTTGAAAACTTTCGATCCCGTTGCAGCAGGCCGAAGCCGCGCGGGTCGCGATCGCCGAAAGCCACCGTGCGGATGACCGCCGGGTTCGTCAGCGGTCGCCACAGCCATTCGCCGCCGCTGTGATTGACCAGCAGACCGTCGGAATCGTGCACCTCGGGTCGGAAATCGCCGTGGTTGGCGTTGGTATTTTCCCCGTGCCAAAACATGCTCGTGAGGGGGGCGAGCCCGAGCGTCTTGATGGGCTTGCGAGCATAGAGGACCGCCTTCACCTGCGCCACGGTATCGGCACCCGGCCGGATGGTAAATCGATAGGCTCCGGCGATGCTTGGTCCGTCGAGCAACGCGAAGAGGACGATTTCCTTTGCTCCCGGACCCGGGCGTTCGACCCAAAATTCCTCGAAGATCGGAAACTCCTCGCCCTCGGGCTCGCCGGTATTCACCGCGAGGCCGCGGGCAGACAAACCGTAAAACGCCTGCTGGCACAGCAGACGGAAATAACTCGCTCCTTGGAACGCGCCGAGCTCATCGCCCGAGGCGTTCAGCGGATACATCAGACGAAAACCGGAGAAGCCCATATCTTCCGGGACACTCCCGACCGGCGTGGTGCCGTATTCGAAAAGTTGCGGTGAGAACGCGATCGGCGTTTCGATGCCGCTGCGGAGTTCCGAGATCTGCACCGTCTTGTCGAAGATGAAACCCGGATGAAAAAACTGCATCTGGAAGGGCAGGCCCTCGGCCCGGCCCCACGATCGGCCGGGATTGAAGCGGATATCGCGATGTTGATCGTAGGTGAGCTTGAGCAGCTTATCCGGCACGCGCGTCGGGCGCGGGACATACGGCTTGCCCGCGAGGATCTTGGCCCGGTAACGCAGGACGTCGAAATCGATCTTTGCCTCGACGGCGTGGGTGTGGGCCGGGAAAAGCAGCAAAACAAAACCAAAGGCCAAAAGGGAGAAACGTCGTGTCATGATTTTTTCTCGAAGAAAAAGTCGCGCTGCTTTTCCGAGATCGGGAGCCCGACGCGTTCCATCACTTTGAGCAGGTCCTCCCAGATCAACCGCTTCGAGCGATTGCTCTGGTTGCGCAAAATGTAGCTCGGGTGATAGGTGACCATCAGGGGCAGGCCGCCAAAGTCACGCCACTGGCCGCGCACTTCCCCGAGAGCCTTGAAGGCGCCGAAGCCGAGCAAGCCTTGCGCTGCCGTCGAGCCGAGCGCGACCAAAAGCGCGGGGCGCACGATCTCGATTTGAGCCCGCAAAAACGGCAGGCAATAGATCATCTCTTCTTCCGTGGGCGGGCGGTTGCCGATCTGGTCGCCGCCGACGCCCACCGGCAGATCGGGGCGCCAATTCATGATGTTGCCGATGTAGACGTCCGCGCGCTTCAGGCCCATCCCCCCGATCATCTTCGTCAGGAGTTGCCCGGCGGGACCGACGAAAGGCTCGCCTTGCAGCTCCTCTTCCGCGCCGGGCGCCTCGCCCACAAACATAATCTGGGCGTCCAGATTGCCTACCCCAAGGACGACTTTCTTCCCCGGCCCCGCATGGGATCGGCAAACCGGGTCGTCGGTTACGGCCGCCAACAATGCGGCCCAGCGCGTCGGTTTGTCGCCGGCATGGAGCGCAAGCACCGGCGGCGGCGGCAGGAGCTTCGGCTTTTTTTTCGTGCCGGCCGTCATCGGGCTCGATCGGCGCGGCGGCGACGGATCGGCCAAGGTCGCCAGCGGTCCCGGCTTGGCGTCCTCCGCCGCAAACGCCTGCCGACGGACGGCCGCCCGCAAGGTCGCGAGTCCTTGCTCGGTCACGCTGACCGATTTGATTCCCGTGGTCTTGAGCCGTCGGAGTTCGTCGGTGAGGACGGTGAGAGCGGTGCGCATTTCAACAAATTCAGCCGGATCGAATATTCAGAAGTTTTTCGACATACTTGCCCAGCAAGTCGAATTCCAAATTGACCTGCTCCCCGACGCGGCGGGCCCGGACATTGGTGACCGACAAAGTTGTAGGAATCAGCCAAACAGCGAAAGCGTCGCCCTCGACCTCGGCGACCGTGAGCGACATCCCGTCGAGCGCGATGCTGCCCTTGTGGATCAGATAGCGACCGCTGCCCGCCGGCGCGCGCACTTTCAGGTAGGTGTCTTTTCCCCGAAGTTCCAAAATCTCGATTATGCCCTGCCCGTCCACGTGCCCGGATACAAAATGTCCGCCCACTTTGCCGTCGAAGCGCAGGCTGCGCTCCAAGTTGACCGGTGCGCCATCGGCCAACGCCGAAAAGTTCGTAAGCCGACGGGTTTCCTCCAACACGTCGAACCACAGGTGCCGGCGGTCAAATTCGGCGACCGTAAGACAACAGCCATTGACGGCGATGCTGTCCCCCAAGGCCACTCCCGCCAACACCGCACGCGCCGCGATCTGCAGGCGCCACGAGGCGGCGTTTTGCGTGAAGGCGACGACGTCGCCGGTTTCCTCTACGATGCCGGTGAACATAGTTCGGTTATTTTAGTTTAACCCGTAGCACGGCCGTCTCGCCCCCTCGACCGACCAGGAGCACGAATTCAGTGCGCAGGCTGTCGCCTTCGATCGCGGCCAGCGTTTGGCCGGCCGATTCGAAGGTCTTCACTTCGGCGCCGTCGACTTCCTTGATCCAATCATCGGTCCGCAAACCCGCGATGAAAGCGGGACTGTTGGGCTTCACAAAATGGGCGATCACGCCCGCGCCCTCGGCAACCTTAACCCGACGCGCCACGGCGTCGCCGTAGACGAACTCGCGCGCCGTAAATCCCAGGCGGTCAAAATACCTGCGCGCCGCCTCCCGCATCAGCTTCGGTTCGTCGCCGAGCGTAACCTGCAGTTCGACCCGTTCCGCACCCCGAAGCACGGTGAGGCTTATGCGGTCGCCAGGCGCCCGGCGTTCGACCTCGCGTTCGACGAAACTCACGACCACGCGGTCCGGTTTGAAACGCGGGATCGGCCGACCGTCGATCGCCAGGACAATGTCGCGCGCTTGCATCCCCGCCTTCTCCGCCGGGCTGCGCTCCAAAACCTCGCTCACCACCACGCCCGATTGGGTCTCGAGTTTCAAAAACTTGGCGACCTCGCGATCCATCGGCTCAAAACCGTAGGCCCCCAGCCACGCCAAGGGTCGGCCAAAAGCATTTCCCGGCACTCGGCCCAAGAAGGGCAGAATCTCGGCCGCAGCCAGAAACGCGCTGCTCTCCTCGACGTTGATCACCATAATCGGCGAGCCGCCGCGCTCCGAGCGGGAGAATTGCAGGAACGTCTGGCCAAATGAGGTGACCGCGAGTCCCGCAAACTCGCCCGCCCGGTTAAACACCGGCAGGCCCGGGCCCGCGACTTCCTGCTGGGCGATCACGGTGCGCTGCGGCAGCGCCTGCTCCAGGGCGACATGGCTTTGCAGGATATAGGGCGTGAAATCCTCGTCCTTGTTCCGCAGGCCTATGCCCCAAACCGGTTCGGCCAAAGCCAAATCGCCCCCGGTCCCCTTCGCCGCGAAGCGAGCGATCGGCGTGAGCAGCGAGCGCAGCGGCTCGGCAACGCGCACGAAGTGCCACCCGGTCAAGGCATCCTGCCCGAGGTAGATCGCGGGGGTGCTCACCGGATCGCCCGGCCGGTAGACCTTGAAATCTTTCAACTGCGTCGGCGCGGCCCGAACATCGACTGCCGCGGCGGGCAAAATGACGGTCCCTTCGGCATCCGTCACCATGCCATAGGCCACGTTGGGGCGTCGCTCGGTCTCGGTTTCGGTAAAGTATTCGACTGCCACAACGCATTTGAGCCGCTCCGCCCAGAGCGCGGGCAGATCCGCCGCATTCAGCGTGGCGCAAAAAAGTGAAGGGAAGAGAAGCAAAAGGCGTTTCATGGTTTGAGGACGTAAAGGGAAACCCGGCGGTCACGTTGGGCCTCGAACAACGCGGGCTTGGGTTCGGCCGCGAAGGCCGCGTGCGCCTCCTTGAGGATCAGGAGCGACGTCACGGGCTGCTGGTTGATTTTGGTGACAATGTCACCGCGCGACAGACCCGCGACCTCGGCCGGAAATCCGGCCTGCACCCCGATCACGATGACGCCGTTGTCGCTGGCGAGTTGATTCTCCCGCGCGAACGTCCGTGAGACTTTGCGCACACTGAGGCCCCATTTTTCCAAGGCCAACTCCTCGCCCACCCTGCTTTCTAGCCGCTCGGTCACGACCACGGCTTCGGCAACCTGCGATCCGCGTTTATAACTTAGCTGCAATTTCGCCCCGACCGACTGGCTGGCGATGAGGTTTTGGATTGGCGGTAGCTGCTCGGGAAAACGTCCGTCGACCTTGGCACCGTTGATCGCGAGCAAAATATCCCCGCCGCGCAGGCCGGCTCGCGCCGCCGGCGATCCGGGAGCGACACTGTTGACGAGCACACCGGTATTCAGCGCCAACGCATAAAAACTCTCCAGATCCTGCAACGCCGCCGGCACCACGCCGATCGTGCTGCGGGTGATGGCCCCGTCCTTCACGAGGCCTGCGACAATTTTCTTGGCGATGTTGGCCGGGATCGCGAAACCGAGGTTATTGGCGCCGAGGTAACCGCGGGAGCTGATGCCGACGATGCGGCCGTCTTCGCCCGCGAGCGGCCCGCCCGAATTACCGGGGTTGATCGCGGCATCCGTCTGCAGCCAAGTGTTGAAGGCCCCCGTCTCGTAGCCCCCCACCCCGTTGCTGTCCTCGAAGTAGCGGTTGTTGTTGGAGATAATCCCGCGGGTTACGGTGCGTGTGAGGCCGTGCGGCGTGCCCACGGCAAAAACCGTTTGCCCGGGATACAGCTTGTCGCTGTCACCGAACTCGGCGGTGGCAAACTTCAGGCCGCGACGTTTGGCGTCGGCGACATCGATCCGCAACAGCGCGAGATCGGTCCAATGGTCCCACCCGACCAACGTCGCGCTCACCCGCTCGAGGTTGGCCAGGGTGATGTTAAGCTCGACCGCCCGCGGACTGGCCACATGCGCGTTGGTCAAGACCAGCCCATCGGCGGACAAAATCACGCCCGAGCCGATGCTTGAGGCGATCCGCCGCGCACCCGATTCGTAGGCGACTTCGCGCACGTCGATGCGCACGACCGCGTCGAGCAGCTGGTTGAATCCGCGGCTCATCGCGGCCCGGCCCGGCCCGGCTAAAACGCAGCAAACAACCAGCGCGAACGCGAAGGTTGACCGAGTTGTTGAAAGACGAACTATGGAAGGTTTCACGCGATGGCTACCCAGTGCAAAGAATACAACTTCCTAGAGATCGAGCCCCACTGGCAATCTTTCTGGGAGGAAAACCACACCGCTCGCGCCGAGCAGAATTCGTCGAAGCCGAAATACTACGTGCTCGATATGTTCCCCTACCCTTCCGGCTCCGGTCTCCACATCGGCCACCCGGAAGGTTATACCGCGACCGACATCATCGCCCGCTACAAACGCGCGAAGGGTTTC
>JBDNFZ010000378.1:0-2080 GCA_041689555.1 Opitutaceae bacterium
CCGGTGCGCGTCGCGATGGAGTGCATGGGTTCAGACCGCGACGCGGTGGAACTGCAACCCGGGCATTTGGGCAAAATGGGTGTCGGGGCTGCACAGCACGGTGTCGCTGCGGATGGCGACGGCGGCGATGAGGCAGTCGGCCGGCGGCACGGTCACGCCCAGCCACCGTAGGCGGGTGTAGAGCGCGGCCGCAGCGGCGAAGTCTTCCGGTTGCTCCGGCTCGAAGTGCCAGAGCGACATCTGGGCGCGCAGGAAACCCAGCTCTTTTTCGGTCTTCGCGCCTTGCAGGGTTTCTTGCAGCACGGTGCCGGAGATGACGGCGCGGTGGGTCGCGGCCAGTTCGGCCACGAGCGCGACGGCGGCCGGCCGGTTGCGGAAAAAATCCACCCAGACGGAGGTGTCCACGAGGACACGTTCAGCGGTGGGTGCGCTTGGCATCGGCGAGGGCGATCTTTTCGGCCCGGCGGGCTTCGGTGTGGAGGTGGGGGAACTTGCCCGCGAGCGCCATGAACCCGGCGACCTTGTGGCGGCGGATAACCTCGTCCACGGCCTGGCGGATGGCGTCGGAACGGCTCTTGGCGCCGTTGAGACGCATCAGCTCGTCCACCTTGGCGTCATCAATGGTGATTGTGGTGCGCATACTCGAACGGTGCCGATGAGATGCAACGCGTCAAGGCAGAGGAGCGAGATCAGGGCGTGATCCGGCGGGCGGCGGCCTGGGCGCGGAGGCAGAGCTCGGCGGCCTTGAAGGCGTGAGCCTGGGTCATCGCGTGCTCCGTGCGATTGAGGCAATCGAGGATGAGTTGGCCGAAAAATTTGAAGCCGACTTTGCCGGCGACCTCGAGATGTTGCTCGCCCTTTTCATCGACGATGTAGACGTGGTCCCCGGTCTTGTCGCGGCCGACGTCGCAATACTTGCGCAGCTCGATGTAGCCCTTGGTGCCGAGGATGACCATGCGGCCGTCGCCCCAGGTGCTGAGGCCGGCGGGATTGAGCCAGTCGACGCGGATGTAGTTCGACGTGCCGTTGTCGCCGAGGAGCGAGGCCTCGCCGAAATCCTCGAGTTCGGGCGTGGCGGGGTTGTTGAAATTGCCGACGGCCGCTTGGGTGACGGTGGCATCGGTCGCGCCGGTGAACGTGAGGAACTGCTCGAATTGGTGGCTGCCGATGTCGCAGAGGATGCCGCCGTATTTGGCTTTCTCGAAAAACCACGCGGGGCGCCCGGCGGGATTGCCGATGCGGTGCGGCCCGAGGCCGAGGACCTGCACGACCTTGCCGATGGCGCCGCCGGCGACGAGCTCGGTGGCGAACATCGCGGACTCCACGTGGAGGCGCTCGCTGAAGTAGACCGCGTATTTCTTGCCGGTGCGCGCGACGACGGCCTTGGCCGCGTCGAGTTGGTCGAGGGAGGTGAAGGGCGTCTTGTCGGTGAAGTAGTCCTTCCCGGCGTTCATGATGCGGCACCCGAGGGGACCGCGGTCGCAGGGCACGGCGGCGGCGGCGACGAGCTGCACGGCGCCGTCGGCGAGGATTTCGTCGAGCGAGCGGGCGGGCTTGGCCTGGGGATACTTGGCGACGAAGGCTTCGACCTTTTTCGGATCGGGATCGTAAACCCATTTCAGGTCGGCGCCGGCCTCGAGCAGGCCGTTGCACTGGCCGTAAATGTGGCCGTGGTCGAGGTGGGCGGCGGCGAAGGTGAACTCGCCGGGTTTGACCACGGGGCTGGGTTTGCCCTGGGGGGCGTAGGACATGCCGTCGGATTTCTGAGTCATGGTATGAAGAGCGGGAGTTGGGGAGAAATGTGGAAAACTGGAAAGCGGGAATTGGAACGAGGCGTAGGGCGCGGGGTTATTTCTTGGCGGCGGCTTTGGTGGCGGCAGCGAGGGTTTTGACCGCCTCGTCGATCAAAGCGTGGCTCTTCTTCGTCATGTGGTCGATGAAGAGCACGCCGTTGAGGTGATCGACCTCGTGCAGGATGCACCGCGCGAGCAGCCCGTCGCACCGGAGCCGGTGGGGCACGCCGCGTTCGTCGTGGAAAGTCACGTTGATCGCCACCGGGCGCTTCACGTCGCCGCGGATC
>JBDNFZ010000379.1:0-4102 GCA_041689555.1 Opitutaceae bacterium
CGGGAAACAGGAACGCTTCGGGCTGACAGTCTGTGGCGGGCCGGGTGCCAGTCGCTGCTTTCGTTTGATTCTTCATGCCAATAACTTAAGCACGAATCATGCCCATTCTTTCGTTCGCGTATGAATTTTCCGGGCTAGCCCACAAGCGCCGCGCTCCGGTGTATTGGTCCGCACGCATTCCGCGCTGATTTAGGGCCTCGGATAGCCCTCGGGTCGGAACCACAAAAGAGCCTCCGCCTTTTCGCCGCGCGAACCCGCTCTCCCTCTTTCGCGTTCATTCGCGGCTTTCGCGGGCACGCTTCCCGAAGCTTTGAAACCCCGAGTTTTGAATCCGTATTGAACTGCCAGGAATCGAAGAAACGACCCTTCGCTCCTGCGACCCATCTTCCGGTTCTTTGGTTCTTCGCAGTTAAAATTCCTCAGTCCGAATCCACGCCCGCCACCACGCCCAGCGCGGCCCATTCCCACAGTCGCCTTCGCCCCGATTCACTCCGTATCCACGCCTCAACCCAACCCGTCGGCGCCATCTTCTCCTCGAGCAAAATTCCCAGCAAAGCCGCCTCGCGCGTCGTCAGCTTCGTCTCGAACCGCACGCTCAACGCCCCCGCGAAAAACCGCGCCACGCCTGCTTTGACCCTCACGGTGTAAAGCCCCGTCCAGCGCACCGACGGCTCGCCACCGCGCCGCACCGCCCGCCGCATCATGATCCGGTGAAATCCCGCCGGGCGCACGTCATCCAGCCGCTCCGCCAGTTCGGCCACGCCCGCAGGATACAGCGGCACGTGCCGGTCGTCCTCCATCGCGAGTCGCAGCGCCGCCGGTAAAATCGCCGTCCCCGCCACCTCCCATCCGCTGCGTCGCGCCTCCGCCCGCCACTGCGCCAGAGACCAATTGTTGAACCACGCGCCGCACACGTCGCTCGCCAGATAACTCGCCGGCATCGTCGCGAGCTCGCCGAGATCATCGTCGTGCAAGGCATCCCAGAGCCGCAGCAGATCGCGCACCCGGCGCTCGTCGCGCAGCGAGTCCACCGCGACGCCGAACTTTGCCAACCACGGCCGCAGCGCCGTCGCCGGATGCCCCGCGCCGTTCACGCCCAGATAAAGCGCCCCGCCCTTCGCCAAACATCCCGCCATCTTCTTCAGCGCCCGCCCCGGCTGCGGAATGTAACTCACCACGCCATGACACGTGATCAGGTCAAAGTCGTCGCCGAGTTTTTCCGCGAGCCGCGCATCCGTGAGATCGCCCACGAGAAACGTGATCGGCTTGCGCGCACCCGCACCCGCACCCGCGCCAGCGCCTGACCCCGCCGCCGCCGCCATCTCGCGTTGCAGCCTCCGCGCGACCGCGATGGAGCGCGGGCTGAAATCCACCGCCACGATTTCCGCCTTCGGCAGGTTCTCCCTCAACCCAAACGCCTCCGCACCCGTCCCACAGCCAGCGACAAGCACGCGCCGGATCGGTGCGCCGCCGGGCCGCCCGATGGCCTGCATCCACGCCAACGCCGGCATCGAGCCGCTGGATTTTGCGAGCGCGCGCCGATCCGTCCCCGGATAAGGAAACCGCTCGTAGCCCTGCTTGATGCGTGCGACCGAGGACAAGCCGGCAGTGATCACGCTTCTCGCCGGACCGGTCAACCGCCGGATGTTCTCACCGCCCGCTCACCGCCCCTTCACGGCTGATCCGTCCGCGGTGCCTGCTTCTTTTTCGCCCCACCGGCGGCGCCTTCCACCCGGCCATACCACGAGGGCGGGATTTTCTCCGGCACCTTCAATACCCGCCGTTGCCGGTCGAGTTCCTTTTCCAACTCCGCCGTCGTCGCCGCATAGGCCGGATCGCCAAAAAAACTCTTCATTTCACCCGGGTCCACCTGCCGATCATACAGCTCCGTGTAGGGGTCGCCGCCCGGGCCTTCGAAACGCACCAGTTTATAGCGGTCGGTGATCACGGCGTAGTGCGCCCGCACGCGATGCGGCGCCGGATACTCGAAATACTGGTAGTAGAACGCCGTGCGCCAGTCCGCCGGACGCTCGCCGCGCAACAGGGGCCGCAGGCTCCGGCCCTGCATGTCCGCCGGTGCCGGCACCCCCGCCGCGTCGAGCAGGGTCTGGGCGAAATCCACATTGGAGACGAGCGCCGGGCTGGCCGTCGCCGGCTTCGTCACCCCGGGCCAACGCACAAGCAGCGGCATCCGCACCGACTCTTCAAAGACCCAGCGCTTGTCGAACCAGCCGTGCTCGCCGAGGAAGAATCCCTGGTCGCTCGAGTAGATCACGATGGTGTTTTCGGCGAGGCCTTCCTTTTCCAAGTAGTCGAGCAGGCGGCCCACGTTTTCGTCCACGGCCTTCACGGTGGCGAGGTAGTCGTGCATGTAGCGTTGGTAGCGCCAGCTCACGAGTTCCTTGCCGGTGAGCTTCGCGGCGCGAAAGGCGGCGTTGCGCGGCTCGTAGTAGGCGTTCCATGCGGCGAGCTCGTCCGGCATGATCCCGGGTGGCGGCGTAAGCTTGGCGTCCCGCTCCGTGAAGGTTTTCTCAAGCGTCATGTCTTGCTCGCGCACCGCCGGACCGCGATTCGCGTAGTCGTCGAAGAGCGATGCCGGCTCGGGATAAACGCGCCCGCCGTCGAAATCGAGATGCCGGAGCGCGGGGGCCCACTCGCGATGCGGGGCCTTGTGCTGGCTCATCAGGAGGAACGGCTTCGTCTTGTCGCGCCGCTTCAGCCAGTCGAGCGAGAGGTCGCCGATGATATCCGTCACATAACCCGGCACCGTCAGCCGCTCGCCCTGCCGGATCATCGGCGGGTTGTAGTAGATGCCTTGTCCGGGGAGGACTTGCCAGAAATCAAACCCCGTCGGATCGGAGCCGAGGTGCCATTTCCCGATCATCGCGGTCTGATAGCCGGCCTTTTGTAGCAGCTTGGGAAACGTCGTCTGCGAGCCGTCGAACGTGGAGTTCGTATTGTTCACGAATCCGTTCAGATGGTTGTATTTTCCCGTGAGGATCGTCGCGCGCGACGGACCGCAGATCGAGTTGGTCACGAGGCAGCGGTCAAAACGCATCCCCTGCTTCGCTATCCGGTCGATATTCGGCGTCTCGATAAGTTTCCGCGCGTCGCCGTAGGCGCTGATCGCCTGGTAGGCATGGTCGTCCGAGAAGATGAAAACGATGTTGGGCGGCGGCGGGGCGGCGTGGGCGGCCGCGGAAAATACGAGCAGGGCGAGGAGCGGGGCTTTCATGGGATGCGGGGTATTTCGCCCGATCCCGGAGCGCGGACAATCCCTTTCGCTAGATCGCCGCCAACAGTCCGCCGTCCACGTAGATGATCTGCCCGTTCACAAACGCCGAGGCCGGCGACGCGAGAAACACCGCCGCGCCTACGAGTTCCTCCGGCCGGCCCCAACGTCCCGCCGGCGTGCGTGCGCAGATCCATTGGTTAAACTCCGGATTGTCCATGAGGACCTTGGTCATGTCGGTCGCGAAGAAGCCGGGCCCGATCCCGTTGACCTGCACGTTGTGCTTCGCCCATTCGGTCGCCATCGCGCGCGTGAGCATCTTCAAGCCGCCTTTTGCCGCCGCGTAGTTTCCGGTCGAGGGTCGGCAGACTTCGCTCATCACCGAGCAGGTGTTGATAATCTTCCCGGCCTTGCGCGCGATCATGCGCGGCGCGACCTGGCGCGTGACCAAGAAGGCGCTCGTCAAATTCGTATCGAGCACCTCGCGCCATTGTTGCTCGGTCATCTCGGCGAGCGGCGCACGGCGATGGATACCGGCGTTGTTGACCAAGATATCGATCGGGGCGACTTCGCGCTCGATCCGCTCGACCTCCGACGCGATCGCCGCACCGTCCGTCACATCGAAGGCAGCAGTGGCGACCGTTAAACCCTCGGCCCGGAGCGCGGCGGCCGTCGCCTCCAGCTTGCCGGGATCGCGGCCGTTCAAGACGAGCGCGGCTCCGGCCTCGCCGAGACCCCGCGCCAGCGCGAGACCCAGACCTTGGCTGGAACCGGTGATGAGCGCCGTGCGCCCGGTGAGATCGAAGAGGGGATTCGTGTTGGCCATGCGTCCAACTAACGCCGCCGGCGCATTCGCGTCCAGAAAGGAGC
>JBDNFZ010000380.1:0-11240 GCA_041689555.1 Opitutaceae bacterium
AAACGGGAGATGAAACACGCCGTCTCGAATATCATGCGCTCCATCCAACGCAGCGTCGGTTTGGTCCAGTCATTTTTTCAGCTCCCCGACACGAAATACGCGGCCTGACTATAAGCGCACGAACTTATGCAACGATTGTTAGCGTCACAGGCCAGAGCAACACCACGTCGCTCAACCCCAGCGGCCTGCTCGTGTATCAGGTAGGTTCGGCTTCGCTGATCGACGGCCGGCCCATTCCCGAAGTCGGCACGTGGTTGCCGGTGGTCGGCGCGTTTCTGCTCTACGGGGGCGCGGTCTGGAGGCGGCGTCGGCGCGGGGCGGTTTCAGTCTAGGAAGCGCTTCAACAGCTCGACTTCGGCGGTGGTGAGGGACGCGGGATCGAGCGTGGCCAGAATGGGCCGGGCCTCGGGCTTTCTTCCGCTTTCGGCCAAGGCCAGCCCGTAGGCGAACGTGGTCGCGGGGGAGTCGCGCCAGACACCCGAAACCGGGCGCAGGAGGGCGAGGGCGTCGCCGGTGCGATCCCGCATCAGCAGAAGGAAAGCAGCGGTGGCGCGGTAGGCGACATGGTGGGGTGCGGCGAGCCGGTTATCCTCGACGAGGCGCTGGGTTGCGACCGTGTCTTTCCCGAGGAGCGTGGCAAAAAAGGCATAGTTGTTCGCGATGTCGCGATCTTGCGGGCGAAGGGAGTGGAGGCGCTGGAACGCGCGATATTGGCCGGTTGCATCGCGCAGGACTTGGTAGTGGCGGGCGAGCGTCGCGAGGGCGTCGACAGCCACCCCGGCCTGGTCGGCGGCAAGCCAGAGCAACTCGAGACCCTCGTCGCGAGCACCCCAAACGTAGAGCAGGTTGGCGGCGAAGAGGGCCCGCGCGCCTTGCGCCTGCGCCGCAGCCCGCAGGGCGCTCCAGATGCCGTCGGCGGCGGCGCTTTGGCCCGTCGCGCGGGCGGCTTGGAGCGCGTAGGCGAGGCGGATGACCTCGATGTCGTTGCGCCAATCGCCCGCGTTGACCCAGGCATCGAGCCCGGCCCAGTCCGCCGTCTGGCGCAGGGCCTCGGCGACGGGCACGATGACGGGGTATTTTTGCGAGATCGCGGGCGGCAGGCTCCGGGCCCAGCGCGCGGCGTCACCCGGACGGCCGATCTGGACGAGCCAGTCGAGCAGGAGCGCAGCCTGGTCGCCGTTGACGGCGTGCCGACGTTCGAGGCCGGCGAGCACGGTGGCGAAGCGGTCGGGATCGGCGCGCGCGAGGGCGAGGAGGCAATTGGGCACGTCGCCCAAGGTGCAGCGCGGATGGGCGCGGAGCGGCTCGGCCCAACGGAGCAGCGCGGCGCGGTCGTCGCGCGCGAGGGCGTCGCTCAGGAGGAAACGGAGCGCGTCCGCACCCCAAGCCGGATCGCCGGACCAGCGTGCGAGGAGGGTGAGGCCGCGGGCGCGCTCGGCGGGAAGGTTGGCATTGAGGAGCACGGCCCCCAGCGGGATTTCGTTGATCGCGGTCGCGCCCCCGAGTTTCAGCGCGGCGGAAAAATAGTCGCGGGCGGCGGCGAGTTGGAACCGCCGGCGGGCGATCTCGCCGAGGATACGCTGGGCTTGGGCCGATGCGGCGACTTCGGCCGGGGCCACCGTGCCGAGAATCCGGATGGCTTCCTCGGGCTGGTCGGCGACCAAGGCGTCGCCGGCCCACTCGACCGTGAATGCGGGGCGGTCCGGCGCGAGGCCCGCCGCGCGGCGCGAGTAACCCACGGCGCCGGTTTTGTTCTGGCGAATACGGGCGATCTCGGCGGCGAGCCGCCAGCTCGCCGGATTCCCGGGCTGGTCGACGAGGATTCGCTCCGTGAGCTCGGCGGCATTGCGGATACGACCGGCCTCGATCCATTGGCGGGCCATGCGGAAGGCATTGCGCTCGGTCCACCAAGGGTAGCCCCAAACCCATGCGACGACGACGAGGGCCAGCCCGAAGGCGGTCGAGTAAACCGCGAGGCGGACCGCGCGACGGGCCTCCCACGCGTCGATCAAGCCCCAGCGCCACTCGCGCAGGTCGAAGGCACCGACGCGTTTGAGCCGCTGCCGCAGCGGTCCGGCGAACGGCGGTCGGGTCTCGTCGTGGACGGGATGCTTGGGGATTTTTTTCGGCGACATGGCGTGGCGGCGGCCACCGGCCATCGTCACGCGGGGAGTCGGTTGCACAAGCCCGATGCGGCTTCGCCGGTAGATTTTACGGATTCCACCTTGGATTTCGGCCGGGGCCAAACACGATGAAGGACGATGGATTTTTCCAAATCACTCTCGTTGCGACGTTGGGCCTTCGTCATGGCGGTGGCGGGCCTGATCGTAGTGGCGTCGAGCCGGGGCGCGGTGGCGGGCCCGCCGATCAACCATTTCGACAAGGTCGTGCATTTCAGCGTTTATGGGTTGCTCGGGACATTGGTGGTGCGGGCGCTGGGGCACCGCCGTTGGGTCCTGGCGGTGGTGATCGTATCGCTGTTTGGCGCGAGCGACGAATGGCACCAGTCCTTCGTGCCGGGACGCGCGATGGAGTTTGGCGATTGGGTGGCGGATACGCTCGGCGCGGCGGTCGCCGCATTGGGCTATGCCCGTTGGTCGCGGTATCGGGAGCGACTGGAGTGTCCGTTGCGGGGCGCGCGAGGCTCTGACAATCCGGCGGCGCGGGCTGTTTCCCCCGAATGAACCCGGCGCAAGCAAGACAGAGGGTGGAGACGCTACGGGCCGAGCTGCGACGGCATGACGAGGCCTATTACCGGAAAGCGACGCCGGAGATCACGGATTTCGAGTATGATGTGTTGAAAACGGAGCTGGCGGACCTAGAGGCGAGGTTTCTCGATTTCACCGACGCGGCCTCACCGACGCAGACCGTGGGCGACGACCGGGCGCCGGGCTTTGTCGAAGTCGCGCACCGGCAAAGAATGCTGAGTCTCGACAACACCTACAACGAGGCCGAGGTGCGGGCGTTTCACGCGCGGCTGGCGCGGCTCCTCGAGACCGACGACCTGCGCTACACGGTAGAGCCGAAGATCGACGGGCTGGCGGTGAGCCTCACCTACGAGGCCGGCCGGCTCGTGCGCGCAGTCACGCGGGGAAAGGGCGACCGGGGCGACGACGTGACGGCCAACGTCCGCACGATCCGCACGCTGCCCCACGCACTCCACGGCGCGGCGCCGAACGCGGTCGAGATCCGCGGCGAGATTTATCTCTCGGCGGCGGAATTCGAGCGAATCAACGCCGGGCGCGCGGCGGAGGGCGAGGCGCTCTACGCGAATCCGCGCAATCTCGCGGCGGGGACGATCAAGCAACTGGACACCGGCGAAGTCGCGCGGCGAAAATTGGAGATCGTCTTGTATGGCCTCGGCTACTGCGAGCCGCAGACCGTGCGGTCGCAGACGGAGTTGCACGAGCAACTCAAGGCCTGGCGGCTGCCGGTGGTGGAGAAGCTCTGGCGGGTGCGCGGCATCGACGAGGCGTGGGCGGCGATCCGCGAACTCGACGCGCTGCGGCGAACCTTCGCCTACGGCACGGACGGGGCGGTGGTGAAGCTCGACGACATGGAGCGGCAGCGCGACTTGGGCGACACGACGAAGGCACCGCGCTGGGCGATCGCCTATAAATTCAAGCCGGACACGGCTCGCACGCGGTTGCGGGCGATCACGATTCAGGTGGGAAAAACGGGAATTCTCAGTCCGGTGGCGGAGCTGGAGCCGGTGTCGCTCGCGGGCAGCACGATCAGCCGGGCGACGTTGCACAACGAGGATGAGATTCGGCGGAAGAACATCCGCGTGGGTGATCTCGTGGAGATCGAGAAGGCGGGCGAAGTGATCCCGGCGGTGTTGCGTTCGTTTCCGGCGGAGCGGTTGGCGGGAGCGGCGGAGTTCGATTTGTTTGCGCTGGTCGGCGGGAAATGTCCGGTGTGCGGCACGGGGATAGCGAGGCTCGAAGTCGCGGACGAGGAGGCGCGGGGTGTGGCTTGGAAATGCCAGAACTACGATTGCCGCGCGCAACGGACCGGGCGGCTGGGATTTTTTTGCAGCCGCCGGGCGCTCGCGATCGACGGGCTGGGCGACGTGGTCGCGGCGAAGCTGGTCGAACTGGAATTGGTGAAGGATCCGCCGGATCTCTACGATGTGCGCGTCGAGACGTTGGCGACGCTGAACTTGGGCACGGTCGAGGAGCCGCGGATTTTCGGGGAGAAGAACGCCGCGAAGATCGTCGCGGCCCGGGAGGCGGCGAAGGCGTTGCCGCTGGAGAAATGGCTTTACGCGCTGAGCGTCCCCGACGTTGGCGAGAGCACGGCGCGGGAGTTGGGGCGGAGGCACCGGAGCTTCGCCGAGCTGGAGGAATCGGGGCTTTTGCGGGCGGTGATGCGGAAGGCGGAGTTGCTCGCGCGGCGGGAACTCGAAGCACCGGCGTCGCGGAAAAATCCGGCGAAGTCGGACGGGGACAAGGCGCGGCGCAAGGAGCTGTGCGCGCAGCTCGACGCGGAGATCGCGGGGCTGGATACGGGAGTGTTGGCGGGAGCGCCGGCGGACATCGGACCGGTGGTGGCGGCGAGCGTGCTGGAGTTTTTTGCGGGCGAAGCGGGCCGGCGGTTGTTGGCCAAGCTGGGCGCACTGGGGATCGATCCGCAGGGGACAATGGCTGCGGCGGGAGTTTTCACGGGCAAAACATTCGTGCTCACCGGGACGTTGCCGGCGTTGAAGCGCGAGGAAGCCGAGCAAAAAATCCAGGCGGCGGGCGGCAAGGTGAGCGGCAGCGTGAGCAAGAAGACGAGCTACGTGCTCGCGGGCGCGGACGCGGGATCGAAGCTGGAAAAGGCGCAGGCGCTCGGCGTCGCGGTGATCGACGAAGCGGAGTTGTTGCGGCTGCTGGCGGGCGCATGAGCCGACGAAGCGGGCCCAGACCAATGGCCCGTGAAAATCAGACTTTCCGGGGTGGGATCGGGCCCTTTTTCCGGGCCCGACCGGGCTTGGCGGGTGCTCCGATTGAGCCGGGCCCGGAGGACCCGGCTCTACCTTCTTTCCCGAAAGTCTGCGAATCAAGGGCCGTGAAATCACGCCTTCAGCTCGCGGCAGGCCTAATGCAACGCCCCCACCGCCACCGCTCGTCTGGATGATGCGGTTCGTGATGGCCGACGATAGAAGTGTCAGGGACGCTTCCTCCCCGCTCTCGATCCGCTTGTCATGGGTGGGAGCGAGCTCGCGACTCTTTGTGCCCGGATTCGCGAGCAAGCTCGCTCCCACAACGACTCATGCCGACGGCCGGCGAGAATCAGCCTTTCCCCGGTAGCATCGGGACCGACGATTTTTCCGGACGCTCCCATTGAGCCGGGCCCGGAGGTCCCGGCGCTACCTTCGATATCAAAAAGTCTAAAAATTTTGAGCGCCGAAGGGATCAGAAACCGCGGGCTTGCATCGCGCGGCCGAGCTCTTGCATGAAGGATTGGGCGTCGGCGGGCGAAGGGCGGTAGCCGGGTTGGCTGATCTCGGTGAAGCCGGGGCGGTATTGCTGGTCGATGACCCATTTGCCGGTGACGCCGTCGCTGAAGGTCACGCTGCCACCGGCGATCGCGCCGGGAATGAGGGTGACCTTGTCGACGACGACGGTGACAGAACTGGGACCGGCGGGGGCCGGAGGAAGACCGTCTTCGGGAGGCAAGGCGTCGGCGTCGGTATCATCGAGAGGAAGGTCGGCATCGGAGACCGCAGCGTCGGCGGGCGCGGACGTCTGCGCGGCGGCGGGCTTGGCGGCGGGCTTGGTGGCGGCTGCCTTGCTCAGGTCGCTGGCGTCGGCCTTGGGGGCGGGGTCCTTGAGGGTGAGGTTGAGGTCGTCGACGAGGAAGCGCACGTCCATGTAGGTCAGGGCGACTTTGAACTCTTCGCGCAGTTTCTTCTGCACGACGGAGAGGTTGGCGCCGTCGGCGATCCAGGTGGCGACGGTGGCTTTTTGCGAGGGAGTGAGGGACATGGGCGGGGGGCGGGCGGAAGTTGAGAGCTGAGAGTTGAGAGTCGAGAGTTACGCGGGGGGAGCGCGCAGTCAACGCGGTGCGTTGGGTCGGACGTGGGGAGGTTGCATCTGCCGGTCTGCGGTAGGCCAGCTCGCTTGCGAGCGCTCCGGTTGCCGAGCGCTCGCAAGCGAGCTGCCTACACTAGCCGAGTCGAACCACCGCCAATCCGGAGATGCGCCTCGTGGTGAGGTTGCATCTGCCTACCGATGCACGTGCGACACACCGCCACTTGGGAGCTGCACCCGTGAGGAGACGCGCCCGGGGAACTGCGGATCGGCCTCAGCGCGAAAGCTGAGTCTTGAGAAACTCGACGCTGCTGCGCGTGGTGGCGTCTTGCTCCATCATATTGTTCACGGCTTTGCAGGCGTGGATGACGGTGCCGTGGTCGCGGCCACCGTAGGCGTCGCCGATTTCCTGGAGCGAATGCTTGGTGAGCTCCCGGGTAATATACATCGCGATCTGGCGGGGGATGGCGATGTTGTTGGGCCGGCGCTTGCTCGTCATGTCGCTGTGGCGGATCTGGAAGTGATCGGCGACGCGCTTCTGGATGGTCTCGATGGTGAGGATGGTCTGCGCCTGCTCCATGAGCACGTCGTGGAGGAGGCGCTCGGCGGTGGCGAGGTCGATGGGCTGGTTGGTCAGCGCGGTGTAGCTGGCGACCTTGATGAGCGCGCCCTCGAGGCGGCGGATATTTTTGGTGATGTGCTGCGCGATGAAGTTGATGATCGGCGCGGGCAGGTCGCATTTCAGGGCGGCGGCCTTGTTGCGGAGAATGGCGATGCGCGTCTCGACATCGGGCGACTGGATATCGGCGGGCAGGCCCCATTCGAAGCGCGAGACGAGACGGGCTTCGAGTTTCTGAATCTCGGAGGCGCGCCGGTCGCTGGAGAGGACGATCTGTTTGCCGGACTCGAAGAGGTCGTTGAAGGTATGGAAAAATTCTTCCTGGATGCGCTCCTTGTTGGCGAGGAACTGGACGTCGTCGAGGAGGAGGACATCGGCCTGGCGGTAGCGTTGGCGGAATTTGGTGAGGCCGTTTTCCTGCAGGGCCTGGATGAACTCGTTGGTGAATTTCTCGGTGGAGAGGTAGGCGACGCGGGACTCGGGATTGCGGCGGAGAATGGCGTGCCCGATGGCGTGCATCAGGTGGGTTTTGCCGAGGCCGGTGTCGCCGTAGAGGAAGAGCGGGTTGTAGGCTTGCGCGGGAGCCTGGGCGACCGCGAGGGAGGCGGCGTGGGCCATCTGATTGTTGGAGCCGACGACGAAGGTCTCGAAAGTGTTGCGCGGGTTGAGCAAGCCGGGGGCGAGGCCGCGGTCGTCGTAACGCGTGGTCTTGCGGGTGGCGGCGACGGCGGTGCGACTGCGGGCGACGGCGGCCTCGGCGCCGTTGCGATGGCCGTTCGTGTGGGCCGCAGTGCCGACGGTGCGGAGTTTGACGCTGATGGCGCGCCCGGAGCTCAGGCGAAGCCGCTGGGTGATCAGGTCGAGATAGTTGTCGTGAATCCAGATCGAGGCGAATTCGTTGGGCACCCCGAGCGTGAGCACGTCGTCGCGGACTTCGAGGCAGGTGACCGGCTCGAACCACATATGAAAAACATCTTCCGGGAACAGCGACTTGAAGTCACATTTCACGGTTTCCCACAGGCTGGGAGCAAGAGGCGAGGAAGGCATTAGCGAGCGATGGAAGCGGTTTTATTCACAGACGGGGGACGAGGCGCTTTTTCATCACAATCGCTCTAGGCTGAGACCGGGCGCGAGACAGGGGGAAAGCAGCGGGTTGGCCAGCAGAAGGAGGAATGAAAATGGTATGGAATGTAAATGGTTGCTGGTAAATAAATAGCAGAGGCTAATTGAGGGCGACGGACGGGGGCAGCGTAAAGGATGTGGGAAAGAACGTTTCGGCCGACCCGAAGAGGTGGCGAAGGTGCGAATAACTGCGAAGCAAAAATGCATGACAAGACGAACTTTTCACCAAGTTACTCACAGGCGGGCTGGGCATAACTTTTTTCATTTTTTCGTTGCCAGCTTTCTGCACGGAACAAAAGCGGCGACGTGCCTTGTCATGGTGTGCTTCCAACGTCGTTGCAGCGGGCAAAATCCCCTCGGAGAACCGCGGTTTTTCGGTTACGGCCGGGTGACGAAGCCGTGACGGAAGTGCGTTGGCTGATACGCCGGCCTAGGGAATCGCGGGCCGGTCGGTCGCATGACAATGCGCCCGATTTGGTGCGGCGAACCTCACACGGGAAGCGGAGGCTCGACCCATTTGCCGTGTTCCTTGATGAGGGCGACGAGGCGGGCGTCGGCGTCGGCTTGGGGTAGATTATATTGGACGCAGGTTTTGCCGACGTAGAGATTGATTTTCCCCGGGGCGCCGCCGACGTAGCCGAAATCCGCATCGGCCATTTCGCCGGGGCCGTTCACGATGCAGCCCATGATGGCGAGCTTCACGCCCTTGAGGTGGCCGGTCTGCGCGCGGATGCGCTGGGTGGTGGTCTGTAGGTCGAAAAGCGTGCGGCCGCAACTGGGGCAGGCGACGAACTCGGTCTTCGACGAGCGCGCGCCGGCGCCTTGGAGGACATTGTAGGCGAGGGTGGTGGCGCGCACGGGATCGGCTTCGGTCTCGATACTCACCAGATCACCCACGCCGTCGCAGAGGAGTCCTCCGGTAAGAAACGACGCGTCGAGGAGGCGGGAGAGAAAGCTGTCGTCGGGGCGGATGGTCGTCTCCGCCGTATTGCGAATCCACAGCGGCGCCCGCGAGCCGGCGGCGCGGAGGGCGTCGGCGAGGGAGCGGTAGCGGCCGAGGGGGTGGGCGGGCGAAGGCGCGGCGGAAAGGGTCACGAAGAGACGCGCGTCGCCGAGTGCGGCCAAGGTGGGGGAGAGGGCGGTGAGGTCGGCGGCCGTGGTGGCGACCGCGAGGCTGTGGCCGTGGCGTCGGGCGAGCGTGGCGAACGCCGCGAGTTCGGCCGCGCCGGTGCCCGCGAAGGAGCGGAGCAGGACCCGCGGCGTGGTGGCGGAGAGGCTCGGCTCAAGGGCGGCGACAGTGAGTGACGCAGCGAGATCGAGGACGAGGAAGGTGCCCGGGGGCAGAGTAACCCCGGCGGCGGTGGCGGCCTCTGCGGGAGAATTGATCGCAACCAGCAATCCCTCGTGGGGCGTGTCTTTGGATTTCGGTGCGGGGAGCGAGGTGCTCAGCGAGGCAAGTTCGACGCGAGTGATGACGGTGGGGGCGTGCTCCGGGCCGACGATGATCGAAGGGGTCAGCGCGACCTTCGTAGTGGAACGACGGTCATAGCGATACGGATCGATCGCATCGCGCGTGAGCGGGACGGCCGCCGCGGACCAGAGGGACATGGCCTTGTCGGCTATGGCGCGGGCGACGGGGATTTCGTAGACGCTGTCCTCCGTGAGCGAAACGCGGATGGTGTCGCCCAAGCCGTCGAGGAGGAGCGAGCCGATGCCGATGGCGCTTTTGATGCGACCGTCTTCGCCGTCGCCGGCTTCGGTGACGCCGAGGTGGAGCGGGTAGTGCATGTCCTCGGCGTCCATACGGGAGACGAGCAGGCGATAGGCCTGGATCATCACCTTCGGATTGGAGGATTTCATCGAGAGGACGATGTCACGGTAGGAATGACTCTCGGCGATGCGGAGAAACTCGAGCGCGCTCTCGACCATGCCGAGGGGCGTGTCGCCGTAGCGGTTCATGATCCGATCGGAAAGCGAGCCGTGGTTGGTGCCGACGCGCATCGCGCGGCCGAGCGCCTTACAACGCAACACGAGCGGGGAGAAGGTCTCGTGCAGGCGGGCGAGTTCGTCGTCGTAGGCGGCGTCGGAGTATTCGCGCACGGCGAATTTTTTCTTGTCGGCGTAATTGCCGGGATTGACGCGGATCTTTTCGACGTGTTCGACGGCCTCCATCGCGGCGCTGGGCAGGAAATGGATGTCGGCCACGAGCGGAACATGGGCGAAGCCGTCGGCGGCGAGGCGGGCGCGGATCTCGCGCAGGCAGCGGGCGGCGGCGACGTTGGGGGCGGTGATGCGGACGATTTCGCAGCCGACCTCGGCCAGCGCGATGGATTGGCGGACGGTGGCCTCGATGTCCTGCGTGTCGCTCGTCGTCATCGACTGGATGCGGACCGGATTGGTGCCGCCGACACCGACGGGCCCGACCTTAACCTCACGGGTGACGCGGCGGACGGTTTGAAAACGGGAGGCGCAGTAGGGCGACATGGCTGAGGCGGAAGCGTTGTTGGTGTTTAGGAGCTAATCTCGCAGGGAGATGGCCACAAAAAACAGCAAACGACACAAAAACGAAATTCGGAGGAAGGGATGGCCGCGAAGAGGCATAAGAGGCGCAAAAAGTGGAGCGTGGGTCGGCGCGGGGCGGTCACTTGGCCGGGGCGGAGGATTCGGCGCGGCTGGAGTTGACGTCGCGGACGAGTCGGCGGACGTCGAAGAAGCTCACGTAAATCACCATCGAGAAAAGCAGGACCATGAAGACGCTTTGCGCGGTCATGATGAAATTCACGGGGAGGGCGCGGCCCCTGAGTTTGCCGATGGTGGCGAACAGCATCTGACCGCCGTCGAGGACGGGGATGGGCAGGAGGTTAAAGACCGCGAGGTTGATATTGATCAAGATGGTGAACATCAGGACGGCGCGAATGCCCGCCTCGGCGGCGCTGTGGAAAATGCGCGCGATACCGACGGGCCCGGCGAGCTTGGAGATTCCGATATCCGAGCTGGGGTTTATGAGGCTCCACAGGGTGCGGACGGTCATCACGACGGGCGCGGTGATCTGGGTGATCGGGGACGGATGGGTCATGCGGAAGCCCGTGCGGAAGTCGACGCCGAGGGCCTTGATGAGCACGGCGGCGGTCGCGGCGGGTTGAGCGGGAAGCTTCAATTCAAGCTCGGAGCCGGCGCGACGCAGCTTGAGAACAGATGCGCGATCGGGCGCGGCGGCGAGGGTCTCGAAGAGGGTGTCGAGGCCGTAGAGCGCGACGCCGTCGAGCGAAACGAGTTCGTCGTCGACGCGGAGGCCGGCGGTGGCGCCGAAGCCCTTGGGCTCGACCTTGTGCACGATGAGCTCGAAGCCGGGGGCGATGCCGACTTTGCGGAATTTCTCGTCGCCGGAAAGGCGGGGGAAGACCGGGAGGTCGAGGAGTTCGCCGCCGCGGTCCACGGTGAAGACGGCGCGGGGCTGACCCTCGGGGCCGCGCCCGGCGCTG
>JBDNFZ010000381.1:0-1168 GCA_041689555.1 Opitutaceae bacterium
TCGATTTTCCCGACCGTCGGACGACTTTTCCCGGCTTTTTAATCCGGCATTACGCCTGCTTTCCCGCGTGCCATGGACCCGGTGCGGTCAGGCGCAAATCGTGTCCGGTGAAAGCTTGGTTTCGGTCCTAAAAAACGCAGAAATTCCCGCCTCTGCCGTCGTCGGAGACGCCGATGCAAAGTCCGCGCCTCGATCCGCGACCGGGACAGCCTGGGCACGCGGTAGGTGCAGAGAACTCCCGGCTTTGCAGCCTCCCGGTCGATCAATGCCTTTAAGCTAGCCCGCCGGCTCCGGTTTTAGCTCGGCTTTGGCGTCGGCTTTCGCATCGGCTTTGGCATCGGCCTCGGACTTCGCTTCCGCCGCTTTCGCTCTCGAGGTCAAGCCGGTGATGAGTTCGACGGCGCCGCCCGTGACCGCGTATTTCATGACGTCGGCCGGGGCGAGATGCTCGATGGGGCGCACGTGTTCGCGCTTCACCAAGTAAAGCTGGCCGGCGACGTTGTAGGCTTGAGGCACGTAGACGGCCACGTATTTGACGCCGAGTTTGAAGCCGCTGAGGTCCTCGTCCGTGAGGAAGCCGACGAGCCACACTTCCTCGGCGTGGACGTTGACGAGGACGGCGTGCGTGAAGCGGCGTTTGTTACCGGCAAACGCTTCCAAGAAATCGCGGGCCGACGTGTAGATAAAACTCACGCCGGGCGTCTGCTCCAGCCAGACGTTGACGTGACCGAAGACGCGTCGCGACGCAGGGAACAGGCTGATCCAGCCCGCCATTAAAATAAGCGAAACCACCATTAGCGCACCCAAGCCGGGCGATTGGATGTAAGGGCTAAAAAGGCCGTCCACCTTGGCGAACAACCAATAGACTATCGACATCGTGATCGTGACGGGCACGAGGACGACCAAGCCGCGCAGGAAGTAGCGCAGCACGCTGTGCTCGCGGCGGCGGACGGCGGGAGGGCTCGGGGCATCTGGGATCGGGAGGGGGTTCAAAGCGGGAGGGGGCTCGGGAGAAGAACACGTCCTTGCGACAACAGACCCCGAAAGGGCGCTATGGTTCATGGCGCGCGTGGGGATCGGCGCGGAACCACCCTCGAAATTGCGGTTCTTCGTCTTCGAAAAGGATAAGTTTGGCGCGCGGCTTTGACCCCGGCGCCGGTTTTGTCCA
>JBDNFZ010000382.1:0-1874 GCA_041689555.1 Opitutaceae bacterium
ACCCGCGCCAAAGAGGGCATGGCCTTCCGGGTCATCAAAAGCCGGCCGACGAGTTCGGACCCGCGCATCATCAGCGACGAACTGGTCGAACTCACCACCGAATCCGCCACGGAGGACTATCCTGGAGTTTTGCGGCGGGTCACCGCCATGGTCGAGATCGACGGCAAGGAACGGGAAATGGTCTTCTTGACCAACAACGTTGAATGGGCCGCCTCCACCGTCTGCGATCTCTATGAGTGCCGTTGGTCGATCGAGAGCTTCTTCAAGGAACTCAAGCAGACCATGCAATTGGTCGACTTCCTTGGCCAGTCCGCCAACGTGGTGCGCTGGCAGATATGGACCGCGTTGCTCGTCCATATGCTCATGCGCTTCCAAGCTTGGCAAAGCGGATGGGCACATAGCTTCACCCGCCTGGTTACATATATACGCGCAGCTCTATGGCTTGAGCGCGATCTGTATAGTTTGCTCAAGGGCTGTGGGACAGCCGACGTGATGTATTATATAGAGACTTTTACCACTACGCGCGTAACCGCCCAAATCCTCAACTGCTATCGTCCGTCAGCCGGCTGTGATTTGGTTCTCTACCAAGCACTTGCGTTAGCTCGTTTTCGTCCCATGGGACGGTAGTGAACTACGTCACCTATTTTGCCATATTTATCTTCATGCTTTTCGGGATAGCATTTTTCGCGGCCCTACAAAGTTTCAAAAAATTGGACAACGGCGAATCGACTTCAAACAACAAACCGGACCGCGAACGGCTTGGACAGGGAGTCAAAGAAATCGTCGATGAAAAGGCCGAGATAAAACCCTCACGGAACGACCCCTGAAAATCCGGTTTCCCATCGGCCTCGTATTAAAATCAGATTTTCGCCGAAGCACAGATTGCGGGCCGGCTTTGTAGTTTGCGGTTATCTTAAGGGCTAGGGCGGAAAGAACCGGCAAGTCTGCGGTTCACACAGACCTTTTTTTCGCCGCGAAGGGAATCAGCGCACCTCGGGCAGACGGCTCACATCTTGGAAATTGCCCAGAAGAAGTTCGTCGCCGGCGCCTTGGGTAACGGCTCGAACGAGGTGTTCGCCACCGACAAAGCAACCTTTCCACGAGGTCCCGATGCCGCCGAACACCTCGTCGTTGTCGCCCCGCGAACGCACTTTGTTGTGGCCCAGCTTAAAGGCGCGCGTCTCCTGGGCGACCCGCTTGAAGACCGTTTCGTCATCCGTCGCGACGCTCGAAACCAGCGCCCCGCCGGAGACATTCATCTCGGCGATCATTTCCTCGATGCGGTCCACGATCACGATGGAATCGATCGGGCCGAAAGGCTCGCTGTGGTAGAGTCCGCAGTTCCTGGGCACGTTCAGAATGCACTGCGGCGCGTAGTAGGCCGAGATGTCTTGGTTGGGCAAAAAGAGCGAGGCGTCGTAGCTTCCGTCGAAGAGGCAGATGCCGCCTTTGCCTTTCGCCTCGCTGAAGCGCACCCGGAGTTCCTCGACCTTCTTGCTGTTGATGATCGGACCGAAATCCAGCCGCGGAAGTTCGCCGTCCCCCTCGACGAGCAGAGGATGGCCGAAGCGGAGCGATTCCAGCACGGGGAGATACATGGCGAGGAACTGCGGAAAAAGATCCCGCTGGATGACGAGGCGCGGATAGGCCGTGCAGCGCTGCTTGCCGTATTCGAAGCCCTTCTTCAACAGCTTGGCCAGGCCGCCCCAGTCGGATAAATTCCAAATACCCCACGTGTTAACACCCTCCATCTCGAGCATGTAACGCTTGTTCCGGTCGTAGAGGCTGGACGCAATGATGCTGCCGTTGGTCTTGCCCCCGACGAAGGCCAGGGCTGCGACGTGCTCGTTATTGACCAGCGCGGCGCTCAACTG
>JBDNFZ010000383.1:0-2371 GCA_041689555.1 Opitutaceae bacterium
ATCGAAGTCTACGAACTCCCTTGAGCGTCGGCATCGCGATCCGGTCCCGAAAACCCCTCCGCGCCCCCGATCCGCCGGTGATGTGTGGGAGCGAGCTCGCTCGCGACACTTTGCGCTCGGAGTCGCGAGCAAGCTCGCTCCCACACCGGCTTATATCTAAAGCCGGCGGGAATCAGACTTCCCCGGCAGCATCGGGACCTTGCTCCGGTCCCGATGGGGATTTCCGGATACTCCCTTCGCACCGGTCCCGCCGCTACCCCGGAAAGTCTGATTTTCACCAACCGTTGGTCTTACCAGCCCGCGCCCTTGGTCAGCGTCTTCACGCGGAGCAAAAACATATCGGCCGTGATGTAGAGCGTGCCGCCGTCGTCGCCCCAGCCGCAGTTCGCCGTGGCCTGGCCGGTGTTGATCCGGCCGAGCAGCTTGCCCGCCGGCGAAACCACCAGCACGCCGCCCGGACCCGTCGTCCACACGTTGCCCTCGCGGTCGATCTTGAGGCCGTCGCACGAGCCTTTCGCGGTCGCACTGCGCCATGGCAGGGCGTCGAAGAAGACCCGCTCGCCCGCCAGCGTGCCGTCGGCCTGCACGTCGTAGGCCATCACCCGCGGCGCCGGGCCGTCGCTCACGCCGACATAAAGCACTTTCTCGTCGGGCGAGAAGGCGATGCCGTTGGGGTAATTCAGCGCCTTCGTCAGCACCGTGACTTTTCCGTCCGGGGCCACGCGGTAAACGCCGTTGTAATCCAACTCCCGCAACGGCGACGTCACGCCGCCGTCGAGACCGTAGGAAGGATCGGTGAAATAAATGTCGCCGTTGCGCCGCACCGCGAGGTCGTTGGGGCTGTTGAACCGCTTACCGTCCACGCGCCCCGCCAGCGTCGTGAACTTGCCCGCCTCGTGGCGCGCCACCTGCCGCTCCCCGTGCTGGCAGAGCAAGAGCCGGCCTTGCGCGTCGAGCGCGAGCCCGTTGCTGCCCTGCTCGCGGAATCCCGGAGTCGGTTTCAGCAGCCCGCTCGGTTTCAGGAAAATCTCCGCCGCCGTCATGCCTTCCTTCCAACGGTAGACGATGTTCTCCGGCACGTCGGAAAAGAGCACCGCGCCCTCGAACCACACCGGGCCTTCCGACCAGTTGAAGCCCTCGGCCAGTTTTTCGATCTTGGCGTCCTTGGCGACGAGCCGGTCGAAGGCCGGGTCCATGCGCTCGATCATTCCGCTAAACACGACCGCGGGTTGCGCGGCGGCAAAAACGACGGCCGGCAGCACCAGCGTCGCGAGAAGTTTCAGGGTGGTTTTCATCGGGTCCGTCTTTGCTAACCACCGGCTGCTCCCGGGCAATCTCCTTGTTTCGCCGCGTCGCCCGTCACCCCGCTTGCACCCGGACGCGGCCCCGGCATGGTCGGACTCGCACCATGAAGTTCACTCCCGAGAAACCCGCCCTCTGCGGCGAAACCCTCGACTCTCTCACCGAGCGCCTGCGCGAGTTGGGCGAGCCGCCCTTCCGCGCGAAACAGATTCTCGACTGGGTCTACAAAAAGCGCGCCCGCACCTGGGACGAGATGACCAACCTCCCCAAGCCTCTCCGCGCCAAACTCGACGCCGCTTTCGACCTCGCGCCTTCGACCCTCGTCCTCAACCAGCAGTCCGGCGACGTCACCGACAAGCTCCTCCTCGAGCTTCGCGACGGCTCGCTCATCGAGAGCGTCATCATCCGCGCCCCGCAGTCCGACGTCGGCGAGGAGCTTTCCCGCAAAACCATCTGCATCTCCACGCAGGTCGGCTGCGCTATGGGCTGCGTCTTCTGCGCCAGCGGTCTCGCCGGCCTCAAGCGCGATATGTCCGCCGGCGAAATCGTCTCGCAGCTCCTCCAGGTCTGCTACCGCGAGGACGCCACCACCCCGCGCGCCCGCCCCGAACTCGCCTCCTTCGACAACATCGTCGTCATGGGCATGGGCGAACCTCTCGCCAACTACGACGCCCTCATCCGCGCCCTCACCATCCTCAACGCCCCTTGGGGCCTCGGCTTCGGCGCCCGCCGCATCACCATCTCCACCAGCGGCCTCGTCCCGAAAATCCTCAAGCTCGCCGAGGAGCCCATCGGCTTCCGCCTCGCCGTCTCCCTCCACGGCTCGACCAACGAAGTCCGCGAGCAGATCATGCCGGTCAACAAGGCCTATCCCCTCGAAAAACTCATCCCCGCCGTCCGCGAATTCTCCGAAAAGCACGGCCGCATGGTCACCCTCGAGTTCATCCTCATCGAGGACGTCAACGACTCTGTCGCGCAGGCCGGCGAGCTCCGCGACATCGCCCGCGACCTCCACGCCCACGTGAACATCATTCCCTACAACACCGTCGAGGGCCTCCCGTGGAAACGC
>JBDNFZ010000384.1:0-6610 GCA_041689555.1 Opitutaceae bacterium
CGGATGAACCCGCGTCCACCGTTTCGCCCGAACTGCTTGCCGCCAAATAAACCCATGAAGACCGCCCGTTTCCTCGCTTTCATTTTCGGCTCCGCGCTTGCTCCGCTTGCGGCTCAGCCGGCGCCAGCTCCCGCACCCCGGGAGGTGCCCGAAGTGCTCGACCTTCCGACCGCCCTGCGCTTCGCCGTCGATAACAATTTCGCGATCCGCCAGGCCCGCGAACGCATCAAGCAGCAGGACGGCGTGCTCGTCGAGGTGAAGGCCCGCTCGATCCCCAACGTCTCCGCCGGCGCAAATTATCAGCGTAACGACGAGTCCGTCTCGCAGGGTTTTCCCGCCTCGGATCGCGCGTGGGCCCTCAGCCTCACCGCCACGCAGGCGCTCTTTGCCGGCGGCGGTATCCGCTCCGCCATCAAGAGCACCGAGCTCACCCGCGAGGCCGCGTTGCTCGAACTCAAGGGCGTGGTCAACGACGCCCTGCTCGAGGTGCGGGTGCGCTTCTACGACATCCTGCTCGCCTTGGAAAAAATCAAGGTTCAGGAGTCCAACGTCGATCTCCTCAAACAACAGTTGAAAAACGTCACCGACCGTTTCGACGCCGGCACCGTGTCGGGCTTCGAGAAGCTCCGCGCCGAGGTCGCCCTCGCCAACGCCCAGGTCCCCCTCATCACGGCTCGCAACGCCCACCGCCTTGCCATCGAGGCGCTGCGCCAGTCGCTCGGCTTTGTCACCAACACGCGCGAGAGCCTGCGCAAGGTGCCGGAGTTCGTCGGCACTCTCGAGTTCACCCCGGTGGATTACGATCTCCAGACGGCGCTCGACGCCGCCCGCGCCGGCCGCCCCGAACTGGCCCGGCTGGCGAAGCTCGTCGACGCCCGCGAGTCGACCGTCACGTCGGCCAAGGCCAACTATTACCCGAACCTTTCGGCTTTCGGCGGCTGGCAACTCCGCAAAGGCCTCGGTAACGATTTCGGGGATTCGCGCGACGGCTGGCTCGTCGGCGTGCAATCGCAGTGGGCGATTTTCGACGGTGCCGCCACCTCCGGCCGCGTCGCCCAAGCCCGTTCCGTCACCGAGCAGTCCCGCCTTGCGCTCAACGAGGCTTCGCTCGGGATCGATGTCGAGGTGCGACGGGCGATCTCTTCGCTACAGGAGGCGAACGAGCTCGCGGCCGCTTCGCAGAAAGTCGTCGCCCAAGCCGAGGAAAGCCTGCGCCTCGCCAACGCCCGCTACGGCGCCGGCACCGCCACCCAGCTCGACGTGCTCCAAAGCCAGGTCGATCTCACGACCGCGCGCACCAACCAGATTCAGGCCTTCTACAGTTACAACGTCGCCGTCGCCCGCGTCCGCAAGGCCATGGGCCTGGCCGACGCCGTGATGGCGAACTAAACCGGCCTCGGCTAACGGGCGCGGCGCGTGTCGAGCCCGCAGCGCCCGCCCTGAAGCCGGAACTCGGACGATGGCGCCACTTTCGTCTCACGCATCTTGCAACTCCGCGTTCGTCCCCGTGTCCTCGGTTCGCCCATGAAACCTGTCCGCCTACTTCTGCTCGCGCTGGGCTCGCTCGCCGCGCTTGCGTTGATCGCGGTCGTGCTCGCCTTCAATTCCGGCGTGCAAACGTGGGCGGTGCGCAAGGCTCTCGCGGCCCGGCCCGAACTGCGCGCCTCCGTCGAGGCGGTGGACGCCGGCTTGGGAAAGATCGAACTCAAAACCGTGCGTTTGGAAAAGGACGGGGCCGTGCTCACGCTGCCGTCTCTTTCCGCCACGTTGCCGCTCTACGCGGCGGTCGCCTCGAAGCGCGTCGCGGTCTCCCGGCTCGTCGCGCGCGGTTGGACGTTGGACCTGACCAAAGCCGCGCATGCGACCGCCGGCCATTCCGTGCCGTCGCCGCGTGCGGTTGCGCTCTTGTCCCCGGCCGCTTTGCCCGGGTTGGCCGCAGCGGCCGGCCCGGTTTTCTCCGCGCTTCTCGACCAACTCCGCCTGCCTGTCGATCTGGCCCTCGATGGGGTCGATCTCGAAGGCGAGGTCCTGCTCCCGGCCACGCTCGCCGGAGCGCCGGCGGCTCGGATCCAGGTGAAGCTCACGGGCGGCGGGCTTGCGGTTGGGAGCGAGGGCCGCTTCGTGCTCGATTCAACGGCGACCTTCGTCGGCGGGAATCTGGCCGTCTCCGGCGTGACCGTCCGCTCCGAGGTGGTGGCGACGATGGCGACGCCAAGAACTTTTTCCCGGTTCTCGGCCGACTCCAAGGCGATGGCGACCGGACCGCAGTTTCCCTCCGGCGTGGCGCTCACGGCCACCATCGGCGCCACCGGCACGCCGACCGGTGAAACCTATGCCGTGGCGCTGGCCACTCCGTCGCGGAATCTTCTGGCGGTGGCCGCCGATTACACCACCGACCGGGGAGCACTCGGCGGCACGTGGAAGATCGACGTGGCCTCCGCCGACCTCGCGCCGTTCGCTCTTGGTCGGCCCTTGCCCGCGTTCATGGCCGCTGGCGAAGGCAAGTTCGCCACCGATTCCGGTTTGTCCGAGATTCGCGCGGTCGGGCGGATCGACGTTACAGCCGATCAGCTCGCGGTCCTCAGGCCCGAATTGGCCGCCGTCGGTCGGATTCGCCTGTCGGCGGATTTCGATCTCGCGCAGCGGGGTGGGTCCACGCGGTTGGATCGGCTGCAGGTCGAGATCGCCGGCGAGCGTCCGGTGGCCACGGTGCGAGCACTCCAACCCTTCGAGTTCAACGCCAAGACCGGCGAACTCAAAGTTGCGGATCCCGCGCGCGAGTTGGTCTCGATCTCGGTTCTGGGCCTGCCGCTCGCGTGGGCCCGCCCGTTCGTCCAAGGCCTCGGCGTCTCCGGCGGCGACGTGCGCGCAGAGTTTGCGGCCACGGCCAACAACGGCGGTCTTTCGCTCCAGCCCCGTGCGCCGTTGACCGTTGCCGGCCTCGTGGTGGAACGCGCCGGCAAGGACCTTGTCCGCGCGCTCGACGTTTCAGTCCTGGTCGCGGCGGATTACTCCCCGGCCGGCTGGCAGGCCACGATCACATCCGGCTCCTTGCAGAGCGCCGGCCTCACCTTGCTGAGGCTTGAGGGCAAGGTCGGGCAACTGACGGGCTCGACCCAACCCTTGCAGGCGACCGGCAACGTCTCGGCCGACCTGCCGGCGCTCCTCGCCCAACCGGCCGCCGCCGGTCTCGCGGGTCTTACCCGCGGCACGGTCGGCGTCGATTTCTCCGCCACGGTGACGACCGCCAAGACCGCAGCGCAGGTCAACCTCGCCTTCAGCGACTTGGTCGTCGATCCGAAGCTCACCGCCGAGACGCTGCCCGGCATTACCGCATCGGCGCGGGCCGACTTTGAACCCGGCGGTAAGATCACCCTCAATGTCCCGTTGGTGTTCACGCGCGGTGATCGCAGTTCCGATCTCACGCTTGCGGGCACTTTGCTCAAGAGCGCCTCCGGCCTCGCCGTCGACGCCACGGTCACCAGCACGGTGGTCTTCGTCGAGGACGTGCAGATCTTGGCCGCGCCATTTGCGACGAATTCGACGTCGAAGCCGAGCCCCGGGGTCGAATCGCCGGGCCGCGACAAGGAGCCGCTTTGGGCCGGTCTGACCGGCCAGGTTGCCTTGGCGTTGAAGAAGGTCGTCTACGGGAAAGATTTTGAAGTCTCCGCGATCATTGGCACCCTGAAGATCGATGCCGGAGCGCTGAAACTCGTGGGTCTGCGCGCCGGCTTAGGCGAAGGCGGCGATCTCAAGTTGAACGGCGGGCTCGGCTTTACCCCTAGCGCACCCGAGCCCTATGCCCTCGCGGGGACTTTGGACATGGCCAACTTCAACCCGGCGCCGGTCTTTCGGGTCCTCAATCCCGGCCAACCGCCCACGGTCGAGGGCAAGTTTTCCGTCGCGAGTCGCTTTTCCGGCCAAGCCCGCAACCTCGGCGAACTGGGCGACCGGGCGCACGGGGATTTCACGCTCACGAGCAAGGGCGGGATCTTCCGGGCTTTGTCCGCCGAATTTGCGGCCAAGGCCGAAAGCACCTCCCGGTCGGCCTCGGCCGTCGCCTTCCTCGGCAGCGTTGCCGGCGCGGTCACCGGCCGCCGCGACGCGGCCGATATCGGCACCCGGGTCGAAGCCGCCGCCGCGTTCGCCAAGACGATTTCCGCGATCCAATACGACCAGTTGCACGTCGTCGTTTCCCGCGACACCGCGCTCAATACCGTGCTGAAAGATTTCACCTTGATCGCCCCCGAATTCCGGCTCGCCGGTTCGGGTCGTCTCATCCACCAAGCCGGACTGCCCCTGCTTGCGCAGTCGTTGGCGATGCAGTTCCAACTCGGGGCGCGCGGGCGCACGGGCGAGATTTTGAAGGTATTGGGAGCGCTCGATCCCGGCCGCGCCGACGACCTTGGCTACCTCGCCAGCACCTTGCCCTTGAAGGTGACCGGCACGCTCGGGAAACCCGATACGGGAGAACTTCAGGCCGCCCTCGTCCGGCTTGCCTACGAGAAGAGCGGGGCAGGGGACCTCTTGAACCGTTTCCTCGGCGGCAAGTAGGCGCGCGGCGGCACTCGCTCGCCCGGCGTGGTCCGAGGCCCGGTGATCGCAGGCTTGCAAGGCGCAGGGCCGCGAGCACAGCTCTTGCTCTCGCATGGCCATGACCGCCCCGTCTTCTTTGCCGCGTATCCGGCCGGTCAACGGTGTCCGGGCGCTTCGGACGATGCTCAGCGGTTGGACGTTCCTCGTCTTCGGCTTTCTCTACGCGCCGATCGCCGTCCTGCTGGTCTTCGCGTTCAACGACTCGCGCCTCAACATCGTGTGGACCGGCTTTACGCTCCGGTGGTTTGGCGACCTCGTGCGCAACGGACCGTTGGTGGAAGCCTTGGGCAACAGTCTCGTCATCGCCTCCGTGACCACCGTCTTGTCGGTCGTCATCGGCACGGTGGGCGCGTGGCTGCTGCATCGCTACCGTTTCCGTTTCGAGGGGCCGCTGCGGACGCTGATCGCCGTGCCGATGGTGATGCCGGAGATTGTCATGGGCATCAGCCTGCTGATTTTTTTCACCACGGTCCTCCTGAAACTTGGCTTCGTGACGGTGATCATCGCCCACGTGACCTTCTGTTTTCCTTTTGTGCTGATCGCGGTGCAGAGCCGCCTGACCGGCCTTGACCCGGCGCTGGAAGAGGCCGCGCTCGATCTGGGCGCGACGCCCTTCCGCGCTTTTTGCCTGGTGATCCTGCCGTTCCTTCGCCCCGCGATCATCGCGGGCGCCTTGATGGCTTTTACGCTCTCGATGGACGAGGTCATCGTCACCTACTTCACCGCCAGTCCCGGCTCCGCCACGCTGCCCCTCCGTATTTTCGGCATGGCGAAAGTCGGCCTCAATCCCATGTTGAACGCGCTCTCGGCGCTCTTCGTCGTCGCGACCGTCGCGCTCGTCCTCTTCTCCGCTCACCTCAAAAAATCCTCCCCCGCCGCCCGATCATGAAATCCATCCGCCGTGTCCTCGCCCTCGTCTCGCTGGCCGTTTGCTCCGTCGCGCTTTCGGGTGCAGACAAAGAGCTCAATCTCTTCGCCTGGTCCGAGTATGTCCCGGCCAAGGTGATCGAGGGCTTTACGAAAGAGACCGGTATCAAGGTGAACTACGAGACGTTCGCCTCGGGCGAGGAAATGCTGGCCAAGCTCCTCGCGAGCGGCGCCGCCTACGACCTCATCCAGCCGCCCGATTACATGGCCGAGACTATGATCAAAAACGGTCTCCTCGCGCCGATCGATTTCTCGCGGGTGCCGAATATGGCGAACCTCGCTCCGGAGTTTCTCCGCCTGCCGCACGATCCGGCGCAAAAATTCACGGTGCCTTACATGGCCGGCACCGTCGGCATCGTCGTCAACACCGAGCGGATCAAGACGCCGATCATGGGCTACGCCGATGTCTTCCAGCCGCGGCACAAGAACCGCATCGTGGTGGTGAACGACAACCGCGAGCTGATCACCTGGGCGCTCTATGTCGCCGGCGGCCAGACCAACGAGATCAACGCCGCCAGCATCGCGAAGGCGCGCCCGATCCTGGCCCGCTGGATTCCCCTCATCAAAGTCTTCGACTCCGACTCGCCCAAGACCGCGCTGTTAAACGGAGACTGCGATCTCGGCATCGTTTGGAGCGGCGAAGCCGCGCTCCTCTACAACGAGAACAAGAAATTCGTCTACGTCCTCCCGGTCGAGGGCGCGCATCGTTTCGTCGATCTCATGGCTATTCCCAAAGGCGCGCCGAATCCGGCGGCCGCCACCCTTTTTATCGACTACGTGCTCCGTCCCGAGGTGAGCAAACTGATCTCGGACGCCTTCCCTTATACCAATCCCAACGCCGCCGCGCGGAAGTTGCTCTCCGCGGAGCAACTGGCCAACCCCGCGAGCTATCCGCCCGGCGCACCGGTCCTCGGCGCGATGCGCGCCATCGGCAAAGAGGCCGCGCAAGTCGACAAGCTCGTCACCGATCTGAAGAGCGCCCGCTGAGGGCGCCCGTGGCCTCCGTCGCATGACTGTTGCGCGCACACGGGATCACACGTCCGGACTCGCCTCCGCGCCGCCATGGCGGGCGTGGTTGTTGCTCGCC